>DATENK010000099.1:0-9883 GCA_035275085.1 Verrucomicrobiia bacterium
CCGTGTCCCATGACCGGAGCAGCCCGCCTGTTTGCGTATCCAACTCATGAAGTTTGTTTGCGACATTGCCCGCCACATACAGGCGCTTGCCATCTCGTGAGACCGCCAGGCCTGTCGCAATTTCGCGCCGCTGTCGCCGACTCCCGCCCTCAATGTCCGGCACAGGCAGCGCCACTGGCCTGCCGACCACATTCTTTTTGTCCACCGGAAACGCCCGTATGTTTCCGCCGGCGCTCGCGAGATAAATCCGTCTTCCGTCTGGCGAAAAAGTAAGACCCGTGAAACTAACCTGAGGAACCGGGGCATTGCTTCGGCTTCCCGATCCTCTTGTGGTGTTCGTATCGCTGACATCGCTCCGCAACGCAGGGTCCTCAGGTTCATCGGCCTTCTCTGCTGCTGCCTTGGCTTCAACCAGGTTCGTGGACAACGAGGCCGCTTGCAGGATCTCGCCAGACACTGGATTGATTAAAATCAACACATTTGATTTGCCTGCTGTGGCGAGCAGTTTCCCGTCCGGGCTCAACGCTAGCATTTGCGGGCGCATTCCCATCAAGTCAATTTGCCGCCCCGCTGGCGTAAGCACCTGTCCAGTGGGTGTGACATGCCGATTGGTCGCAACACGGCCAACGGCATTCGGAGGCGATAGCGAGATCGTCGCCGCGCCGGTATTCAACGCCACAACGACGATGCAAAGAAGAACAAAAATGCCAAAGTCATTACAACGGCGGACAACGCGTTGGAACATCATCAAAGACTAATGCGGGCAGATTCGTTTCGTCAACCAGTAGCAACCACCTTG
Organism: Verrucomicrobiia bacterium; assembly: GCA_035275085.1. GTDB lineage: Bacteria > Verrucomicrobiota > Verrucomicrobiia > Limisphaerales > DATENK01 > DATENK01. The sequence continues at coordinate 800 of DATENK010000099.1, forward strand.
GCTTCCCATTGTCCTTGAGACTCGAAGGGTTGGTGCGCCCTGCCAAATATAACAACCATCCCAAGATGGAGCCAATGGCCGGGATTGAACCGGCGACCGACGGTTTACGAAACCGTTGCTCTACCGCTGAGCTACATTGGCGTCCCAAAGAATTTCGGCGTCCTAATTTACCGGGCGGGGGCTGGGGAGCAAGTGAATTTCCAGTCAGGACCCCTTGCCGATGCAATAAAGGTGCTCGGCCGTGCGAATATAGAGGGTGCCGTCACCCACCGCATACGAGGCCAGGCTTTTCTCATCCAGCGCGTTTTCTGAAAGTTTGCGGAACTCTTTGCCAGCCTGGAGGACCACGCCTTTGCCTTCCTCGCTCTGCAGATAAATCTTTCCGTCCGCGTAAACGGGTGAAGCGGAATAATTTCCGCCGACTCGTTCGTACCAATGCACTTTGCCGGTGCGCGCGTCGACGCAGCTCGCCATCCCACCATCCGACACGATGTAAAGTTCATCGCCGACCAGCAGCAACGAAGGTGTATTCGGCGCGCCACGATTGAGAGTCCATGCGACCTCTGCACTGCGCTCGCCCGGACCGATCGCCATCACCACTGGGCGATCGAATCCGGTCGAGATAAAGATCAACCCATGACCAAATACTGGCCGTGGCACCACGGAGTAGCCTTCCGCGAATGGCACCTGCCAAAGTTCCTTCCCGCTCTTTGGGTCCAATGCAAACACAGCGCCGCTGCCGACGGTGATCACCTGTCCATTCACGAGCAGCGGTGTGCTGAACGAAAATTTCTTTTTCGCATCCGTGTTGCGAATGAACTTCCACAGCACATCGCCGCTGTTTTTATCGAGGGCGACCACAAATGGATTCTCAGCGCCATCGCAATTGAAGATCAGCGCATCACCGGCGATGATCGGCGAGCCGGCGTTGCCGTGCACAGGCGAGTATTTAACTGCCGAGGTGCGCCACAGGATTTTGCCGGCCAAATCCATGCACGCCGTTCCGTAATGCCCATAGTGAACGTAAAGGCGCTCCCCTTCGATCAAAGGCGTGGGACTCGCCTGGCTGTTCTTGGTGTGGGCGCGCGCGACAGCCGGCGCGAAGGCTTCCGTGTTCCACCGCATTTTCCCGGTGCGCGCATGCAGGCACAATGCGCGCAACGAAACCACATTGTTGCTTTCGATCGCCGTCGTCAGAAACACACCGTCGCCCGCCAACACGGGCGAAGACCATCCGAGCCCTGGGATCGTTTGTCTCCAAACGACATTGCTGGTCGTCGACCAAACCACAGGCAGGTTGGTCGCGGTCGAGATGCCTTGGCCCGTGGGCCCGCGAAACTCCGGCCAGAGCAGGCCCACCAATAATAGCGCAGTCACACCGAAATCTTGAATTTCAAAGCCATTTTGTCGAGCAGAGGTACACGAATACCGCAAATCCACCTTCCGTCAAACCTTCGGAACCGCGGATACATGCCGCGTTCAAGATTTTGTGAGAAAAAAATCGGCGGTCATCGGTTGATTTCTTCAAAATTTTGCAGTCTATACTGTGCGCTTATGGTTATGAACAAGTGTCGTTCTCTTTTGAGTATTGCTGCGGTCGCGGCAATGGTTAGCGGTTGTGCTTCCGGCGGTATCAAAAACCCTTCCGGGGTCCACGTCACCGAAATGCGGCCTGAAGAACGCGGTTTCGTCGCGGGTACGGGCATCGAATCGCAGGACATTGTTACGGTCGCCGAGAAGATGGCGCGGGCCATCGTGGGCGTACCGGAGATCGCGAATGCACATGCGATGCCGCGTGTGGTGCTTTTGCCGGTCAAGAATGAGACGCGTTTTCCGATCAACAAAGACATTTTCCTGCAGGAAATCATGTCGCTGCTCAATGAGCGCGCCAATGGCAAAGTCCGTTTCCTTGCGCGCGATCGCATGTCAGATCTGGAACGCGAACGCGAATTGAAGCAGACCGGCCAGGTCACAACGACTGCGGCGACGGATCTGGGCAAGAGCCAGTTTAAGGGCGCCGACTTCATGCTCACGGGCAAGCTGATCAGCCAGACGACGAAAACTTCGGCGGGCACCAGCGATTACGTCCTGTATACGTTTGAGCTGATTGACCCGAACACGAGCGAGATCATCTGGCAGGGCCGCCACAACATTAAGAAGCAAGGGCTGGAAGACGCCGCTTATCGCTAATCTGACGCGAGTCTCAGGCTGGCTAGTACGATGAGGAAGAATTCTCTCAGGACAATCGGGAGCTTGTGCTTGTTGGCGTTCGCACTCTGTGCGTGCGCCACGAAAAACAGTCGGCACGTCGGTGTACCGACCACCTCCGCTCCCACCATTCCCGAAAAAGACAAAGTCCTTTGGCAATACCGCAACGCCCTCGCCGCGATGCGCAAAGGCGACTACGTCACGGCCAAATCCAATCTGGATGCCGCGATCACCCGCATCAGCAACATCCTCGGCAAGGATGAATCCGCCCGGAAAGCGCGCGGTTACTTCCATTCCGAAGCCACGAAGACCTTCATCGGCGAGCCCTACGAGCGCGCCATGGCCTACTATTATCGCGGCATCCTTTACTGGATGGATGGCGAGATTGACAATGCCCGCGCCTGCTTCCGCAGCGCGCAACTTGAAGACAGCGATGCGGTCGAGAAAAAATATTCCAGCGACTACGTCCTTTTGGATTATTTGGACGGCCTGGCCAGCCTGAAGCTGGCTGGCGATGGCTCAGACGCATTCAAGCGCGCGACCGACGTCGCAAAAATTTCCGCGCCGCCGCCCTACAATCCGAAGGCCACTCTCTTGCTGTTTGTCGACTTCGACGCCGGACCCACGAAATACGCCGCTGGAAAATATAATGAACTGCTCATGTTTCGGCATGGCGCCGACACCGCCCGAAGCGTCCAGGTGCAGATCGATGGGCAGACTTACCAGGTACGGCCATACGATGATCTGTACTTTCAGGCGACCACCCGCGGCGGCCGTCTGATGGATCACATTCTGGCAAACAAAGCCGCTTTGAAGGAAGGCGCGGACATCGGGGGCGATGCGGCCTTGATTACCGGCGGAGTGCTGACCACCACGCGCCAACGCGAAGCGCAATATGCCGGTCTCGGTCTGCTCGCAGCCGGTCTCATCAGTAAGGTGGTTTCCGCCAGTACCACCCCGGCGGCGGACACGCGAGCTTGGGACAATCTGCCGCTCTTTCTGGGGTTCGCTGCGTTCGAACTTCCACCCGGTCAGCACACCGCCACTGTGGATTTTCTCGACGGACAAAACCGCAAGATCACCGGGCTAACTAAAACGGTCACGTTCGAGATCAAGCCTGGAACCGACAGAGTTGTTTACCTAAGCGACAAATCATCATGAAAACATTCGTCATCCCCATTTTAGCAGTCGCGCTGATTGCCGGTTGTGCCACGCACGAGGGCGTGTATGCGCCTCAAAGCGCGACGGAATATAATTACGAGAACAGCGAAAAATTTGTGCTGATGGATTCGGGCGCGCAACGCTCCGTCACCGCGAACAGCCTCAGGGAAGCGCGCCTTCCCGACGGTCGCATGGATGTGGCGGCGAATGTCCGCAACCGCGAGAACCGCCGCATTCAGGTGCAGGTAAACTGCGAGTTCAAGGACGCGCACGGCCTCACGCTGGATTCGACGCCGTGGCAAACGCTGATTCTCACTGAGAACGGCCAGGAGACCATTCGGTTCGCGTCGATGAATAGCGACGCCAGCCGTTACACCATCCGCATCCGTCAGGCGCGGTAAGGCGGTCGTAGCGCCGGTCTCCAGACCAGCTCTTTCTACCCCGTTCGCGCCAGGAGTTCGTCGGTCTGGCCCCTCGCACGTTGATGCACCAGCCGCACTTTCAGTTCGGCGAGCAGTTCATGTTGTGGTTTGTCCAACGCGGCCAGTGTAAAACGGCTCGTCAGTTCCAGGCGCGCACGCGGGTTCGCCACCAGCGGCCGGGGCGTGATTACGAATAACGCGGTCGAATTTGATTCGATCAGCCGTTGGAAGCGATGCCACGTGGCGCTCGATACCTTTCGCAACTCGGTTGCGGGATTCATGCGCAAGTCCAGGATCACCATGGCGAAATTTCCATCGCGCAACAACAAATCGCTCGCTTGCAACGCCTGCAGCGCATTGCGACAGCGCACCCAGAGGAAACGCGGGAACGGCTCTTCGCCGATGCGCGCGGGGTCGAAGGTATCCATGCCGTCCACCAGCGCGACCCATTGCCGCAATTCATGCGCCTGCTCCAGCAGCGCGAATGATAATAGTGCGCTGCCCGAGCTGGGCCGCGGGCAGGTCAATTCGGTGATCGCGCTCCGCGGCAGACCGCCGTCCAAAATATTATCAATTTGTCCCAACCCGGTCGGCCATACCACAGCCGGCGGGGATGTTCGCCCTCCCAAGCCAAAGTTTAAATGCGGAAACTGTTTCGCGAGGAGTTGCCGCAGTTGAACGACATTCGTGATGGGGTTCACGTTACTTTTTTGGAGTGCGGTGGCTTGACACCGCTTTCAATTCCAAATGTGCCAAGCATATCGATCCCGAAACACCTTTCGAAATTCAAACCGGTGTTAAGCACCGCACTCAAAAGAGCTGGCGCTGCCGGATAGATTGCCGTTAGTTACTTCCGCAAACTGCGCAACACCGCCACCGCCACCCCGTTCACGCGCAAATCTTCCTTCGGGATCAGGTCCTTGTATTTAGGATTCTCGGCCTTCAGATAACCTTTGCCGTTTTTGACCACGAGCGTCTTAAGCGTCGTTTGGCCATCGATCAACGCCGCCACCACGTCCTGAGCCCGCGCTTCGCGCCGCGGCTCGATGATCACATGATCGCCGTCCAGAATGTGCCGGCCGATCATGGAATCGCCGCGCACCTGCAACGCGAACGCGTCCGGCGAGAGCTTGGATTTTACGGTTTCCGGATCAACCGTGAGATAACGAATCACTTCCGCCTCCCGTTCATCCGGCGGACCGGCCGGAATCGAGCCGTACAGCGGCACATCCAGCAAAGTGCTGCGCGACGGCTGGTTCGCGTTCACCAGTTGCAGACCGCGCGACAGGTTCGGCTCGATCTTCAGGAACCCTTTCCGCACGATCAGCCGCAAATGGCTCTCGACCGTCGTCAGGCTGCGATACTTGAAATGCGTCGCGATTTCCTGCCGCGTCGGCGGGCAGCCATTTTCCCGCACGCAACTCTGGATGAATTCCAGCACTTTCCGCTGACAGGTCGTAAGTTTCTTCGGAAGCATCATTGCCATACCGTCAATAAATACGCGGAAATAATCCCAGCGTCAACAATTATTTATCCGTTAAAAACCCTGAAATCCAGCCCTTTCCCCCGCCCTTGGAAGGGCGAGTTACCGCGAGTCCCACTTCTTTTCCCGCATTTCGAGTCCCACTCTTCCCGTATTCATTTAGCCCCACACGCTGCGATTGCGTCCATTGCTGTTGGGCGCAAGCGATAATGCTTTAGAATCCCCGACAGTCCCCAGCGCCGACGTCAACCCGATCCCCCGCAGCACTCTGAAGTACACCGTCGAGTACAAACCAAAATCACCGACCAACCTTGATCTCATGAGCACGCATGAACCGGACCGCGGCTGTGTCGTCAGACCAGCCGCAGCAGCCTGGATGTCTTGTGATTGCCGAAGCTGGGTCATGGGGTCACTGCACGATCAACGTTCGAGTCGAGCCTTTAATGTTGCCTAGACCCGCACGCCTTTAATTTTACAGCGATACCGTCTGGAGTTGAAGGAATTGGGAGAGCCTGCAGGTAGTATCGATAATGGGAACGTCAGCGCCGCAATCCGCTGGCTCGAAAAGCGCGCCGAGCGCAAAAAATCAATGCCTGAACTTCTGCACCAAGCCATCTGCGAAATCGAGAAGACTGGATGTGGACCCAATGCCGAACCTTCTTCTCCGTGCTCTCCGTGGCCTCTGTGACCTCCGTGTTAAACCAGAACTTTCCGCCTTGCATCTGCTTGCAGTAAGTTGCACCAACTTGCACAAAAAAATATTTATGGAAACCCGTCAGCACACCGCCAGTCATAAAAAGAACGGAATTGTATGAAGCCTTTACTGATCGTGACTGCTCTAACCGCAACTTCCCTGATGGCCGGCAATTGGCCGGCCTGGCGCGGGCCCACCGCGAACGGCATTTCCACCGATAAAAATCTGCCCGTCAAATGGAGCACGAACGAAAACGTGCGCTGGCGTGCGCCGCTGCCCGAACGGGGCAATTCATCCCCCATCGTCTGGGGCGATCGCGTGTTCGTCACCCAGGCCGTCAACGCCGATAACCGTCGCACGATCATGTGTTTCGATCGCGCCACCGGGAAACTCCTCTGGCAATCGGGCGTCACTTACACCGAACGCGAGCAAACCCAAAATGCCAATCCTTATTGCTCCGCCACCCCCGTCACCGACGGCGAGCGCGTAATCGCTTCTTTCGGCTCCGCCGGCCTTTACTGCTGCGACATGGACGGCAAGAAGCTGTGGCATCGCGAGCTCGGCAAAATGACCCACATGTTCGGCAACGCTTCTTCGCCCATCATCCATGGCGACCTTTGCTTCTTCTACTTTGGCCCCGACGAAAAATCGCGCCTGATCGCTCTCAACAAACGCACCGGCGACATCGCCTGGGAAGTGCAACCGCCCAAACTCGACCCAAGCGAAACGCAAATGGCGCGCGGCGGTCCGGGTGGTCAGAGCCGCGACCGTGAGGGAGCGGGAGGCAGCGAAGGTGGACGTGGCGGCCGTGGCGGGCAGACTCGTGAGGGAGCAGTTCCGGGCGCAGACGGCCCTGGACGCGGTGGTCGTGGTGGTCAGAGTGGTGACCGCGAGATAGTGGCTCCCGGCGAAGGTGGACGTGGCGGGCGTGGCGGAGACCGCGGGAACTTTGGCAACTTCGGCATCGGCAACAATGTCGCGCCACAAATATTCGCGCAGGCCGATAAAGACAAAAACGGCAAAGTCTCAAAGTCCGAGTTCAGCGGCGTCGCCGAATTGTGGTTTGGCAAACTCGATCCCGACAAATCGGGCAAGCTCACTTCCGAACAGTTCGCCGAACGCTTTTACGATGCCGTTCCTCCCCGCGACACCGGCGATGGCGAGCCGCAGCAGCGGCGCCCGAGCCGCACCACGGGTCCGGCATTCTTCACGGCAGCCGATGCCGACAAAGACGGATCGCTTACCAGCGCCGAATTGAAATCCACCTTCACGAAATGGTTCGACCAATGGGACGCCGAAAAAACCGGCGCGATTACTGAAGATCAGTTTCGCGACGGGTTGAATGCAGCGCTGCCGCGCGGGAATTTCGGCGGAGCTCCGGGCGGCGGCCAAGGTGGACGCGGTGGAATGGGCGGCGGAGGCGGTCCCGGCGGTTCATGGGCTACGCCGGTAATTATCAAAACCGCCGGACGCGAAGAGTTGATCGTCAATTTTCCCGGCCGCCTCGCCGCGTTCGATCCCGCCACCGGCAAACAACTTTGGATCAGCAAAGGGGTGGGACCGACGATTTACACGACGCCAGTTTGGGGCGAAGAAACCCTCGTCGCCAGCAGCAGTGGGCCCGGAGGCGGCAGCGCGCTCGCGGTCAAAGGCGGCGGCAACGGCGAACTAAGCGAGAACGATCGCCTCTGGCGCATCGAACGCGCCAAGAGCGCCATCGGCTCCGGCGTGATCTATCAGGGCCATCTCTATAACATCAGCCAGGACGGCATTGCCCAATGCATCGAGTCGAAAACCGGCAAGGTCATCTGGGAGGAGCGCCTAAAAGGCTCGAGCGCACGCGGCGGTTCCTGGTCCTCTATTCTTGTCAATGATGGCAAACTCTATATTCCCAACCAGGCGGGCGACATTTTTGTGCTTCGCGCCAGCCCTACCTTCGAAGTCCTTGCCACCAACTCAATGGGCGAACCCATGAACGCCTCGCTGGCGGCTTCGGACGGCAATCTGTTCGTCCGCACGGAAAAGGCCCTGTGGTGCATCTCAACCGTGAAGTGATCCCATTAAGGCACAGCGCCCAAAATGCTCACCGGCCAGTGAATAACGTTGCGCGTGCCGTAACCGGGCGTAACGAACCGATCTTCGACAAACAGAACGCGCCATTGACCGGCCACGTTGATCAATTCAACGCCTTCAGGGCGAACCGCATAGCCGTTCAAATCGGCAATCAAAACGTGCGGCGTGGCGATACCATTTGCGTTGGAACCGTCCCACGCATAGAGCGCGAACTTCTGGCGCGTCGCCTCGCGCTGGATCGGGCCACCATTGGCATTGCCTGCGAGAATGAGGTAGCGCTGCACAGGCTGCCCCTGCGCATTAGTCAGGCCCTGGGCACACCACTTAATGCTGCGAATGCCCAAGCCGCCAAGGACCATTTCGCGAGCGCCGCTCATGCCTTGCAACGAGCGCGTCCACTTCGAGGCGGGCAGAAACGCCGCGACGTTGGTAACCACAAAATAATAAGCATTGCCGTTCGTGCGGTTAACGAGCGGCGCCCGCAAGCCAATGATCATTTCAGTCTCACTGCGGTAAGCGATGTCCTCGACATTCACTGCATGAAAATCGTGCTGCTTGGGACTGTATGTCCAGACCGGCGGCAACATGCCAGCGTCACTCCACTCAAGATAATTCGTCGTGCCACTAACATCAGGCGTGACAAGGAAGCGTTTCAACGGCCGCGCGTGGTTGCTCGCCGAACCACCCGGGCGAACCAATGGCGTGGGCGGATACGACGAGCCAGGCCGAAATCTCGCGCCTTCCGAGACGTGAGTTGCCGAATTCAAACCGCACGGCCCACCGTCCCAGGCGCGCCCTTCAGTGACGCCCTCATCCTGATTGGCGTATTGGTAGCGGTCGATTTCCGCGAGCGGTGATCGGCGTCGAATTACAATGGTGTTACCTTCTTTCGCCAGCTTGAAGGGAAGGTGCAGGCCGTCGCTTTTTTTGTCATTCGCAAGCAACCGCACGAACCCGCGACCAGGTATGGTCGCGCCCGTCGGGAGCGGAACGAAACTAACGCCATCATGACTGATTTCCGTGCCGGCAAGGCTGACCGGCAC
>DATENK010000100.1:0-4518 GCA_035275085.1 Verrucomicrobiia bacterium
ATATCTACAACACGCTCACCGTGTACAGTGGCGCCACGTTGGCCTTCTTCAACCTGAATCCCACGCCGTTGAACAAATACATATTGCTCCAGGATGGCGCGACGATTCTGCATGAAAATGGACGCAGCCTCGTGAACGGCGCAATCACGCTCGGAGGCAGCAATACGTTTAACGTGGCCAGCGGCGGGACCAATCCATCTTTGATCCTTAGCAATATGATCGATGGCGCAGGGAGCATGATCAAAATCGGCGCGGGGACTTTGGTGCTCGCGGGCGCGGGAAGGCATCTCGGTCCCACGTACGTGAACGCCGGTTCGTTGATGGTCGACGCCAACATCGAGTTCAGCGAGATCACGGTAGCCGGCGGCACGCTGGGAGGCATCGGGACTGTGTATAGCCCTGTGCTGATCGCGACGAACGGGCGATTGTCGCCAGGGAATCTTCAGTACGCCACCGCCAACATGTATTTCGAAAGCGAGCTCACCCTGCGTGGCACAACCGCGTTGGACATAAATAAATCAGGGGGCTTCTTTGCTGGAGATACGGTCCAGGGATTCCCGACCATTAGCTTCGGCGGCACGCTGCAGCTGACTCTCACCGGCGAACCGCTTGCGGCCGGCGACGAGTTGCACCTTTTCAACTTCATTTCGGCCTCAGGCGCGTTTGCGTCCATCCTGCCCAGCACGCCCGGGGCGGGTCTCGCATGGGATACGTCCGGACTTGCGGTGAATGGGATCTTAAAGGTAGCGGCGTCATCGCCGCCGGACTTTGGCTCGGTTTCACTGGCAGGCTCCGACGCGGTCTTCAATGGCAGCGGCGGCCCGGCCAGCGCAGAATACAGAGTGCTCACTTCCACCGACCTGACCATCCCGAAGACCAACTGGCAGCCTGTGAGAACGAACCTGTTTGATGCGAATGGCAACTTCAACTTCGCGTTGCCAATTGAGCCTGCCACCCCGCAGAGATTTTTTATCCTGTCGTATTAATCAGCGTCAGCCGCGGTCTCTGCCCAGGGCGTTGGTTTGCTCGGGTGAGGTTAACGGCGCGGTCGGTTGTTCATTGAGCCGAGGGGACTCGCTCATCCAAAGCCAGTAGCCTTTAATGGCGTCAGCGACCTTAAGAAAGTGCTGCGCTTCCAGAGGCTTGATGATGAACGAGTTTGCGCCCAACTCATAAGCGCGGTCGATATCCCGCGGTTGATCCGAAGTAGTAAGCACCACGACACGCAACCGCCTCAGGCAGGGTTGTTGACGGATCCATTCCAGGACCTCAAATCCATCCATTTTCGGCATCCGCAAATCGAGCAGCAGCAAACTCGGCAAAGGATATTCATAGCGGTCCGCGAACTTCCCCTCGCCTTTCAGGTACGCGACGGCTTCCTCTCCGTCATGGACCACAAAGGTCGGATTCAGCAGCGCGCCCCGCTTAAGAGCGCGGCGAAGGAGCAGAACGTGGTCGTCGTTATCGTCGGCGATGAGGATGAGGTCTGGTTTCATGTTGTCCCGGTCGCTGGTTCCCTATGTTGAACTTGCCTGCTAACCCGCACTGAACGTATTAGACATCAACCGCAGCGCGGGCCGAATGGGGAGTAGGCCCCAAAAAGGATGCACGTAGCACGAATTTGAAAATGCCGGAAGGGCGGTTACTAGGCGGCCTTGCGGCTGCCGATAATTTCGGCGATATACGGCGCGAGATGGATCCGCTCGGAGGGTTTAAGGCGGAACTCGCCCTGTGCATTCATTTCGAGGAGGCCGGCGCGAGTCAGGCGAATGAGAAAGGGTTGGGCCCATGTGGGATTGGCGCAACCTTGAGGAGGAGCCGCGAGAATGCCGATTTGCCGCGCGGAAAGGAAACTACAGATGGTCTGGAGACAGTCAACAATCCGTTGTTCGTCCGGAGTCATGCCAGAAATATCGGCAGCGCGCGTTCGGACCTTAATCAAATCAGGACAATTTCGGATTCTGGATTGTCCGACGGCGCGGCGGATCGGTCGGCGACGTTCGTCGCCGTATCCGCGTGGTTTGGGCTTAGGGCGGTTGAGGTGAAGGATTCGTTGTTTTGGAAAGGTTGCTCGTCCAGCGTTGGCGTGCGAGGGGACTTCGATCGTCGCGCGATGATGAATGTGCTTTCCATACTGCTCATCGATTACACCGAAGGGCAATCAGAAAACAGAGGGTGAAGACCGTAATAATACTATGTTTAAACCGCCTTTCCGCGGGCACAAAAGCAGGTGGGTATTCTTCCCGATTCAGAGTCGGCGAATCTTCAGGTTGCGGAACCAGGTCTCGTCGCGGTGATCCGTTAAGAGGATGTGGGAGTTGGGAATTTTTCTGCCGTAATCGGGGGCGTTGCGGTATTTGCTTTTGGCGGCGGCCTGGCGGACCTCGTCGCTGCCGCATTCGTACTCCACAATCTTTTTGCCATTCAACCAGTGTTCTACGTGGTTGCCCTTCACCTGGATGCGCGAATGATTCCATTGACCCGGCGGATTGAGCGGCTTGTCTTTCGCCGGCGCGATAATGGTATAGAACGAACCGGTGCTGGATTTTTCGTCGCGCGTGCGAGTGTCGTCCAGCAACTGGTATTCGTGCCCGGGCGAACGCGGGTTTTCGGTGACGAAATATTTCACGCCGTTATTGCCGTTTGAACCAATGCGCCACTCCCACTGAAAATCGAAGTCTGTAAATTTCTCGCGCGTAATGATATCGCCGCCGTACACCTTGCCGACTTTCAGCAGGCAGGCGTTCGTGACCTGCCATCCAGTCGCCGGGAAATCCTGTTTTCCGATCCCTCGCCAGTGATCCGTCGTCTTGCCGTCGAACAACAATTCCCAACCCTCCGTTCGCTCCGCGTCGGTCAATTGATTGGCGTCGCCCGCAAACACCGGTGCTGTAAAAAGAAACGATGCCAGGCAGACACATAGCGAACGCACGTCCCCAAACCTATTCCGCCGCGTCCATCGCCGTCTATCTTTTAAGGCTAGATATCAGGGGGAACTAAGGCCGGCGCGAGCGCTCGGCTTCCCCCAATCCATAAAGCCTTTTGAAGAGGGCGACTCCGCCGGCGTGTGGTGCACCACCATCCGTCACGTTATGCGCAGTTTTTTGAACTAGCTTCAATCAGTACTGTACATCAACCGTAAATGCAGAATGCAGAGGCCTGACTCGACTTACTGACGCTTCGCCGTATTATCAGCGGAAGAAATCAACCGCAATAGTGCGTCCAAGAAATGGTCTCGGCCCTGCGATGCATGAAATTCCACGCGGTGTGGTGGGCCGATGGGACCTGGAATAGAACCATCGCCAACAGGGCGCATCAGATCAATCCACCAGAGATCAGAACGGCGCTGGACGACTTGAAAGCTGATGTGCTTCCTTAGAAACGCGATCCTTTCAGTGAGCGGCATTCTGTCGAACTCACTGGGTTCTGTCTTATTGATCTTGTGATAATCCCTGATCGCCTGTTCCACCACCGCAAGTCCGTCTCTTATGAATGTATCCCAGTCAAAATGCAGCAAGCACCCTACTGTTACGGAAAGCCCGTCTCGATTTCGCGTGAAAGGTACTAGGGTAACTCTGCGATCGGACCGGTTCACATGAATGTCAACGGTCATCGATTTCCTTTCCACCCTTTAACGGGCAATGGTAACACCAAGATTGCCCTCGACTCCTCTGCGCCTGCCTCCACCGCTGCGGCTGCGTTGCGAATGCCGATTAGGAAATTCTTGCTCGTAAGCACAAGCGATTTATCTTCGGGAACTAAGGCTACGAAAACCTTGACCTGGGCCTCGCCAGCGTTCAGCTTAAAGTATTCGCCTTTCACGGTCGTTCCAGCCGCACCGATGGTGTCCAACTTCTGCAACTCCCGAATGTCTCGAGTCACATTGTTCACCAAGTTCCGTTCGTAATGTGGACTTTCGGTTGACAAGTCATAGGACTTCACTGAAATGGCCATCTTTGACTCATTCGCATCATACATGTCAATAACCGAAACGCTTCCCCCCAAATGGATGCGCCCCAGTCTACGAGCCGTGATGTTCTCAAGTGCAACTCCCCGCAAGACATCCCGGGAGGGAATCTCGACTGTGTTCTTGGTGACGTTGTCGATTATCGTCCGGGTTGTTGACGCTGCCACCTCGATCGCCAAGCTGGCCGCCGTCAAATAACCGGCGTACAACTGGAGATAATCCATGACCATGGCTGGGTTCACAATGCCTGCTATAATTTGGTTAATAGCTCCAAAATACGCCCTATTCAGTGCAGGAAGAACAACTCTCGCCATAATTCCTTGTACGCCGCTTACGCCAAGCTGGCCCGGTAATGAAAAGCTCCCGTCGTGTCCGCTGGGATCTACTATGTTGACAGGATTGTCGGTAGCATAGACGTACTTGTGTAGGCTAATCGGATCCGTTTGATTGCCTTCAAAGGCATCCATGCTCCAAAATCTGCCTGTGTTCGGATTCATGTAACGAGCTCGGAGGTAATAAAGCCCAAGATGCCGATCGAACTGCTCGCCTGC
>DATENK010000101.1:0-13145 GCA_035275085.1 Verrucomicrobiia bacterium
GTTGTTGTTGAAGATCGCCGGCGCGGAATTGGATGTCCTGAACGACGAGCTTTGCCCCGCCCCGGGTCTTGGCGATGGTTCGATCAATATGGCCAAGACACACGCGAAGGCGCAGTCGAAGCGCTACGCCATGCCGAACCAGTACGAAAACGAAAAAAATGTGGAGGCGCATTTCCGCACCACTGGCCCGGAAATCTGGCGGCAAACCCAAGGCAAGGTGACGCACGTGTTTTGTTCCCTGGGTACTTGCGGCACCGTGACCGGTGTGGGCCGATTTTTGCGCAGCAAGAATCCCGACGTAAAGATCATCGCGGTGCAGCCAACTGAAGGACACGACGTTCCCGGGTTGCGAAACATCACGCAACTGGCCGTGTCGAAGCTATTCGACGCATCGCTGATCGATGACATTCTCGAAATCGAATTTCGCCTCGCGTATAGCCGCGCGCTGGAGCTTTGCCAGAAGGAAGGCCTGCTCGCTGGGCCTTCTTCGGGCCTCATTTACGAGGGCGCGCGCGAGATTATTCTACGTGACAAACGCGGTCTCGGTGTGATGATCTTTCCAGATAGTATTTTCAAGTACACGTCGAACATGGCGAAACATATCGCCGGTCTCTCAGCCGGCACACAGGCATAGAAAGGAAAATCATGAGCGAATATGCGCATCCGGAAGTTCTCGTCTCGACCGATTGGGTCAAAGAAAACCTCGGCAAGCCCGGGATCAAACTCGTTGAGATCGATGTCGACACCAAGGCCTACGACGCCGGCCACATTCCCGGCGCGATTGGCTTCAACTGGCAAACCCAACTCCAGGACCAGGTCAAACGCGATATTATCAGCAAAGAAGCTTTTGAGAAATTGGTGGGCGGTGCCGGCATTTCGCCAACAGATACGGTCGTTGTGTATGGCGATAACAACAACTGGTTTGCTGCTTATGGCTTTTGGTTGTTTAAGATTTACGGCCACAAGGATGTTCGCCTGATGAATGGCGGCCGAGTAAAATGGCTCAACGAACCAGACAAACAGCTCGTAACTGACGCCTCGAACGTTACGCCGACTACCTACAAATCCATCCAAACCAACCTCGAATTGCGCGCTTTCGTCCCTCAAGTCTTCGACGCCGCAAAAGGCGGCAAATGGAACCTCGTTGATGTGCGCAGTCCCGACGAATTCACGGGCAAAGTCATCGCCCCGCCCGGCATGAGCGAAACGGCGCAACGCGGCGGTCATATTCCCGGAGCAGTCAGCGTCCCTTGGAGTACCGCCGTCAATGCCGATGGCACCTTCAAGCGGCCGGACGATCTTAGAACTATTTACATTAACCAAAAGGGCGTCGATCCCGACAAAGACACGATTGCCTACTGCCGCATCGGCGAGCGCTCCAGCCACACCTGGTTCGTGCTCAAGTACCTCCTCGGGTTCAAGAACGTAAAAAATTACGACGGGAGTTGGACCGAGTACGGCAACCTCGTTGCCGCACCAATCGAGAAGGGATAGGATTAAGCCATCGCCAACGCTGGACGCCGCGTATTCTGCGGAGGCGGCGCGTTCTGCATCGGTTTTTTCATCACCGTCTGGCTTTGTTCGCGCATAAATTGCGCGACATAATATGGCCCCAACGCGCTTTTACCGCTGGAACCGCTCGCTTTCCATCCGCCAAAGGATTGCACCCCCGGCCACGCGCCGGTGGTTGCGCCGCCGGCACGATTGACATACGTGACGCCGGCTTGAATGCAATCGAAGAAATAATCGTGCTCGCTTTCGCTGTTGCTGAAAAGCCCTGCTGTCAGCCCGTAATCCGTTGAGTTCGCCAGGTCGACGGCTTCTTCCAATGTCTTGATTTCCGCTAGCGCGAGAACCGGTACAAAGAACTCCTCCTGAAAAATGCGCGACTCGCGCGGCAGACTATCGATGATCGTCGGCTCGACATAGTATCCCTGCGCCAAATCACCTTTGGTGAGCCGATGTCCGCCGATGACCAGGCGGCCATCCTTTTGTCCCACGCGAACGGCGCGCTGAAACGTTTGCACGGCGCGTTCGTTAATCAGAGGACCGAGGAAAGTATCGCGCTGCATCGGGTCGCCCACTTTGCGTTTCTGCGTTTTCTCCACAAGCAGTTCGGCAAACTTATTGTAAATAGATTTATGCACGTACGCGCGCGAACAGGCCGAGCACTTTTGCCCACCCATCCCGAATGCCGAGCGCAACACGCCTTCAGCCGCATCTTCCAAGTCTGCCGAAGGCATAATGATCGCCGGATTTTTCCCGCCCATCTCGGTGATGCACGGGCGCGGATAGCCTCCGCGGCAGAAGCTTTGCAAAATGCGCGTACCGACCTCGCGCGAGCCCGTAAAGATCAGGCCATCAATATCCTCATTACTGGTGAACTCCTCGCCGATCTCACCACCCGGGCCCGTTAGAAAATTAAAAACTCCGATCGGCAACCCCGCATCGCGCATCACTTCATTCAGCGCAAACCCTGACCACGGTGTATCGCTCGCCGCCTTGAAGACGACCGTGTTGCCTGCGACCATCGCGCCCGCCGCCATTCCCGTGGCGAGTGCAAGCGGGAAATTGAACGGCGCTATCACGGCCCATACTCCGTATGGTTTCAGCACCGATTTGGTTTTTTCGGTTGCGCTGCTGGAAAGCGGCATCTCATAACCGCGATTTTTTTCCATTTGATCGCAGTAGTAATTGATCAAGTCCACACTCTCGGAAACTTCGGCGATAGCTTCGAAGCGGTTTTTGCCGACTTCGAGCGAAAGCAGGGCAGCCAGCCTGAATTGCCGCTCCGTCATCAATTCCGCCGCCTTGCGCAAAAAAGAGATGCGCTGGGGCCAACCCAGCTCTCGCCATTCGCTGAAAGCGGCCTTGGCAGCCCCGATTGCCTGCCGGGTTTCCTCACGGTTGGCCTTCTGAAATTTCCCCAGCACGCGCCGCGTATCGAACGGACAAATATCGTCGAAGGTTCCGTTGCGCGCTTTCTTTTGGCTGCCCTTGATGAACAGCGGATAGGTGCGCCCTAGCTTTTCCTGCACATGCTTCAGGGCAGTATCGAAAGAGTGATGAAAATCTTCACCCAGCGAGCCCAAAGAGGCGTACGTGATCTTGTCCATACATCACCTTCCACCGTCCGGCCAATGTACTTTCGTTTCTGACCCCCCGCAAGTCACCGGGGCGCTCTTTTCACAGCCGCCATCCTTTGCCGGCCGATTAGGCGGTTTTGGTAGACTTTCTGCTCCCCGGACCGCTGGAAACGGGGAAAATGGCGGAAAGTGGCGAAACGATCGCTAGCCTGTCTAGCGAAGTCGAACAGGAGCGCTCTGCGCGCCTGGAGGCAGAGTCCATCGCCGCGCGCAAATCTAAACAACTTGCCGCCGAACACGGCCGCCTGGAACTCCTCCTCAAGATTGCTGAAGCTGCAAACGAAGCGCAGAATTTCCATGCTCTTTTCAAGGATGCGCTCGCGAGCATCGCTGCGCACACAGGATGGATCACCGGGCCGGTATTCATTGAAGCTCGTGAGAAAGGCCATATGTTCCGGCTCGATCTTTTCCCGATTGCCGGCGTGCCCTTGCCCGGCCGCATGGAAGACTTGCTTCCCGCGTCTCTCATCGAGCAAGTCCTGCAAACCGCGCGCCCGTGGTCCCATCGCATGCCGGGCGTCCCTGACAACACCAAGCCCGCCTGGATGCAAGTCCCGCCGAATTCCATCTTTGCCTTTCCACTGCTCGCCGGCGTTAGTGCCGTCGGTGTTTTGATTTTCTTCGGCAACAACAAAAACGCCCCGGATACCAAGCTCGGCGAACTGCTGCGCCATATCGGCACGCAGCTCGGACGCGCCGTGGAACGCCATCGCGACCGCGAAGCGCTTGAGAAGAGCGAGGCATACTTCCGCCGCCTCACCGAAAACTCACTCGACGTAATTACCATACTTGATGCGAGCGGCACGATCCTGTACGAAAGCCCATCCATTCAGCAGGTCTTTGGTTATTCGCCTCCCGATTATCGCGGGCGCCAATTGTTCGAGTTCGTCCATCCAGAAGATGTCGAGAGTCTCAAAGCCGCCTTCGCGAACACTGTTGACGATCCCACCGATATGCCGCGGCTCAACTTTCGCTTTCGTCGCAAGGATGGCGAATGGCGCCACGTCGAAGGCATCGGCAAAAATCTGCTCGCCGATCCCGTCGTCGCCGCCATCGTGTTCAACTCGCGCGATATCACCGAGCGCCGCAAGCTGGAGGAACAATTCCTTCAGAGCCAAAAAGTGCAGGCCATCGGCCAGCTCGCCGGCGGCGTCGCGCACGATTTTAATAACATATTAACCGCCATCATCGGGCACTCTGAACTGATGCTCCAGCGCATCCCCGCCGCTGACGCGTTGCGCAGCAACGCTGACGAAATCCAAAAAGCCGCCCATCGCGCCGCCGGGCTTACGCGGCAACTCCTCGCCTTCAGCCGCAAACAGGTTCTGCAGCCTAAAGTGATCGACATGAACGCAGTCATCGCTGAAATGAATAAAATGCTCCAGCGATTGCTTGGCGAAAATATTAAGCTCGTCACACATGCCGACCCGCAGCTCGGCCGCGTAAAGGCCGATCCGACTCAAATGGAACAAGTGCTCCTGAATCTCGCCGTGAACGCGCGAGACGCCATGCCCAAAGGCGGCACACTCACCATCCAAACCGAAAACGTCGGGCTCGGCACGAACTCGGATGCTGGTGGCGGGCAGTACGTGCTCGTATCCGTGCGCGATAGTGGCGTAGGCATGTCGCGAGAAGTGCAGGCGCGAATTTTCGAGCCGTTCTTCACGACCAAGGAATTGGGCAAAGGAACCGGCCTCGGGCTTGCGACCTGCCACGGCATCATCAAGCAAAGCGGCGGGCATATCGGCGTATTCAGCGAACTCGGCAAAGGCACGACGTTTAAAGTGCTCCTCCCCCGCGTTAATGAACCCCTCGATCCTGTGGCGGCGAAACCCCAGGGGACGGGTCGCTCCGCCACCGGTCACGAACGCGTGCTGCTGGTAGAAGACGAACCGATGTTACGCGAACTGGCGGTCACTGTTCTCAAGACCTTGGGGTATGAAGTGTTGACCGCGGAAAACGGCGTTCGCGCGCTTGACGTCGTCAAAGGCTTGAAGGGCATGCCGTTGGACCTTTTAATTACCGATGTGGTGATGCCAGAAATGGGCGGCCGCGAACTGGCGGAGAAACTGCAGACCTTGTACCCAAAAACGCGCACGCTATTTTGCTCCGGGTACACGGAGGATTCGGTGATTGCCGGCGCCGAAGCGGCCGGACGCTTCCTGCAGAAGCCGTATACGATGGCGACCTTGGGGCAAAAGGTGCGTGAGATTTTGGACAAAAAGTGATGCAAGTCTAAGTTACGACTATGACGAGTGAGTTGCACGGGACGCACCAGAAAGCGCTCTACATCAATCTTGATCCCACCAAGTACGGCACTTTCGCCGAAATTGGCGCTGGCCAGGAAGTCGCGCGCTGGTTTTTCCGCGTCGGCGGCGCCGCCGGCACTATCGCGAAAACCATTTCCGCCTACGACATGACCGTGAGCGATGCGATCTATGGGCCGGCCGATCGCTACGTCACGCGCCAGCGTTTGCAGAACATGCTTGATTACGAATACGGCCTGATGAAAGAACGCCTGCAAAAGGAGCGCGGAGCAACGACTCGTTTTTTTGTATTCGCTGACACAGTGAAGGCACGTGGCTATAAACCCACGGATACTGAACATCACGGCTGGCTTGGCATTCGTTTCCAGACGAAGCCCCAGGCTGATCCGTCTCAGATCATCATTCACGTGCGGATGCTGGACAAAGATGCCGTGCAGCAGCAGGAAGCCCTGGGGATCATGGGCGTGAATTTCATTTATGCCGCTCTGTATACACATCACGATCCTGTGTCGTTGATTCGTTCGCTCATGGACGATCTCAATTCCGACCGAGTCGAGGTGGACATGATCAAGTTCGAAGGGCCCGACTTCGAACACATTGATAATCGCCTCATGAGCCTCGAATTGGTCCAGCAAGGGCTCGCGAATGCCGCGATGTTTACCGCTAATGGCGAAGTGGTCCAGGCCTCCGAGGTGCTTTACAAGAAACCTATTCTCGTCGAGCGCGGCAGCTTCCGCCCCGTGACCAAAGTCACCCTGGACATGCTCGAATGCGCTCAGCGGCAATTTGCTCGCGAACCGCAAGTGAAAGGTGAAGACGTGGTCACCCTCATGGAAATGACGTTGACCAATCTCACGGCCGAGGGGACCATCGACTACAAAGATTTCCTCGATCGGGCCGATCTGCTCGGCTCGCTCGGCAAAACGGTCCTCATTTCGAACTACGCGGAGTTTTATCGGCTGGCCGGTTACCTCTTTCGGTACACGAAAAAGAAAATAGGCCTCGTAATGGGCGTTCCGACTTTGCGTGAACTTTTCGAAGAGAAATACTACACCGCGCTGGAAGGCGGGATCCTCGAATCTTTCGGCCGCCTCTTCAAAAACGCCTTGCGTCTTTACGTCTATCCCTGCCGCGAACAGATCGGCGGACCCCTTATCACGGCCGGCACGCTCCAGGTCGCACCCCACTTGCGTCACCTGCAGCAATACTTGCTCGAGAACCAATCCATCCAGGAACTCCGTGGCTTCGACGAACATTGCCTGCCCATTTTGTCCAGGGACGTCCTTAAAAAGCTCCGTGCCGGCGATGACACCTGGGAAACCATGGTCCCGCCCCAGGTCGGCCGCATGATTAAAGAGCGCCACCTCTTTGGCTGCCGCGAGACAGTGCATTCTTAAATGAACGGGAAATTTGCCTTATCCGAAAGTTAACTGGCTGCAAGGAAGAATAGGACGCTTCACAATTGCGAGCGGAAAAGCCCGAAGAAGTGGTCGAAGAACTTGCTAAAAACATTGCGGCTTCTGAATGCCTCGGCAGTCAGGAGGCGTGACTGGCGCTTGTCCGCTTCGAAGCTCTTCGTCATGGTCGCCGCAAATCCTGCGTCGAGCACATTGATATTCGCTTCGTCATTGATCTTGAAGGATCGATCGTCAAAGTTCACCGATCCCGCGGTTACCCAAATGTCGTCCACAATCATGACCTTCAGGTGATAAAGTGTGGGTTGGTACTCATAAAACTCCACGCCCGCCTCCAGCAAGCCCCGCCAGCGCGCTCGCCCGGCCTTTTTTACTGCGAAGTTGTCGATCTTGCTCGGGACGATCACTTCGATTTTTACGCCGCGACCCCGTGCCGCCAGCAGCGTGCGAAACAGCAATGCGTCCGGAACAAAATACGCGTGCGCGAGACGAATGGTCTTCTGCGCAGCCGCGATAGACAGTTGGTACGCGAGTCGGGCGTTTTCAGCGGCGTCCGACGGGCCGCTCTTGAAAAACTGCGCTTTCATGTTCCCCGCCGGCTGCAATTCCGGAAAATAATCGCGTCCGTGCAGAACTTCTGAGCGCATTTGGATCCAATTATCCATGAAGACGCCTTGCATTTGCCCAACTACAGGGCCTTCGACACGGAAGTGCGTGTCTCGCCAGTGGTCCGGTTCCGCATTTCCGCTCCACGCATCATGAATGCAGACGCCACCCGTAAAACCGATGCGCCCGTCGACGACCATGTTTTTCCGGTGAGTTCGATGATTGAAGCGAAATACCCTGTGCGGCTGAGGTGGATTATAAGTCACCAACTCAGCGCCGGCTTCCCGCAACGCTTCCCGGTCGCTGCGCGGCAATTTCCCGGAGCCAAAAGTGTCGACGATGATGTGAACCCTCACGCCCGCGCGGGCTCGCTCGGAAAGCGCCTCGACAAACTGTTTACTCACTTCGCCCGAGCTCCAAATGTACATCTCGAACGTAATCGTTTTCTGCGCATTCCGAATCGCTTCAAGCATGGCTGGAAAAATTTGATCGCCATTCAGCAACTCGATAACGTTATTCCCATCGCCTAGAGGTGCGCTGAGAAGTTGGCCAATCGAATTCGCAAATTCCGCGTCGCTGACGGAATAACTCGCATGGATCGGTTCACGAATCCGTTTCTCCGGGAAAAGCGAGGAACATCCGCAGGTGCCGATGAGAACCGCAAGGAGGAACGAAATACAGCCAGTAACCCGAATCATGGCGTGGCAAGCTATTGAAACCGGTTATCTCATTCCAGTGAGAATTCCGCCACCACTGGCAAATGATCCGATGCGTTAGTTTTAATGACTGCGGTCTTCAAAGCGCGCAAGTGCCTCGAATGCCAAATGAAATCGATCCGTTGCCACGGAGCGCTGCTGGAAAATGTAAAACCGGAGCCGTTTCCGATTTCCTTCCACGTATCCGCGAGGAATTCGCTCAGGCGATTGTGCGTGCGGCTGCCCGGTCCTTCGTTGAAGTCACCGCACAGAATCACCGGCATGTTTGTCCTGCTATCGATCGCCGCCTTGATTGCTTTTACATCCTGCACGCGCTCAGCATCGTCGTTGTGATAATCCAGATGCGTATTGAGCAGCAGAATCTTGCGCCCACCAAGGTCGAGCACAGCCTGAAGCAAGCCGCGTTGTTCGTGGGGATGCATCATTTGATAATGCAGGTTGGTCATCTCCAGAATTGGAAAGCGCGATAACACTGCCGTGCCATACCCGCCTCCCTGATACTCGATATTTTTTCCGAAACACGCATTCAGGCCGGTCAACTTGCTCAACTCCGCCGGCAAATCCCGCCGCGTCACTCGCAGCGTGCCGCTATCCACTTCCTGCAAGGCAACAATGTCCACCTGCTGCGTTTTGATGATCGCTGCGATTCGCTCCAGGTCGATCTTTCCGTCCGCACCCTGCCCGTGATGAATATTGTAAGTCATCACCCGCAAGTTGTTCGTCGCCGGGCCTTCCGCAGCCTTTACGAAAAACGAAAGAGCAAGCAACAATGGGAGCAGTATCCCTCTCATTCACCCGAACATCCCGTGACAGCCGGTAACTGTCAAAAATCTTTCTTTAAACGGAAAAACCGCGCCGAGTCGTTCGCGCTCACGGAATACGGAATCGTCGGTTGCGCGACTAACCTCCATGGGCCGGAAAGTTCCGTCGTGGATTCCAGCACGAAATCCCATGCGTCCCACCAAAGCAGCAATTGACCTTCCCGCCATTCAAAATCCAGCCGCGGCGGCGTAGGACCGTACGGCTCTGGCAGAAAGGCCCGCGTGAGTTCCAGTCCAAACACGGAATCTTCGCTGATAATATTTACCTGATGCACTTCAGCCGCGAGCACATTGTCACCGTTCACGAGCGGCGCTGAGGAGATGGTGAACGGACCTTCTATCGTCCCATCTGGAATCATAGAATCCGCAATCGTCCCCGCATTCTGACCGACAGGCACGCGAGCCCGATGTACCTCCTGCCCATTCAGATACAATACGATTCCATCATCAACAATGTGCCGCAATCGCAACAGTGTGCTCGCGGGATCCCCCGAAAAGTTAAATCGCGTCCGAAAGAAATACGTTGGTCCACGAAATTCAGGCGGTGGCAACGTCGTGCGAATCGGCACTGGCAGGACCGACGCCGTTTCGAACCCGAGCAATCCAGGCCCGCTCGGCCACGCATCGTCATTGTATGAGGGATCGCGCCACACTGTGGTGTAGTTTGTTCCCGTATCCTCATACTTCCAGGTGGAATCATAATTCACCAAAACATCCTCGTAGCCTATGCCGATACTGCCCTCACTCAGCAGGTTTTTCCCGAGCGAAGTATCACGCAGGTTTTTCACACTAAGGATGTAACGCCCCCCCGTACTTCGTGGGGACGTCGTCAAGACAATGTTCGTGGCAGATAGAACATTCACCCCCAGGACATCTAAACCGCCGCCTGCCGCATTCGTAACCACGAAATTTTCGAGCGCCAGTGAAGACGGGTCGATCCCTTCATTGAACGTTAGCACCAGGCGATTAACGTTCGTTCCCATGTCCGCGCTTAACAACCGCGGCGCGCTCCGATCCGCAATCACTGTGAGCCGCGCTGTTCGCGTCGTCGCCGCGCCGAAGGAATTGCTGGCAAGCAACCCAAACCCGCCGGCGAAATCTCGTGTTTTAAACGTCATGCTGTTTGCGCCGGGTATTGGCACCCCATCGCGCAGCCACTGCACGCTCTCGGCCGCGGCCACTTCCGCGTTGAATTCGGCTTCCTCTCCTTCACGCACCGTGATGTCCTGCGGCTCCTGCAGCACCGCTACCGGCACATTCGCATAGGACCTCGCACGCACACGCCCCTGCAATCCAAAGGAAATATCGGGATAATCCGGCGACGCTAGCGAGAATTGGTGCACTTCCGCCGCAAGGACATTGTGCCCTGGTAGAAAGTTGGTCGGCGCGATCGTTAGCCCGCTATTGAATATACCCTCGGTGGCAGAACCGGATGCACGCGTAGCCGGACTGATCGTGCCTGAAGGCATATTGAACCGCGATAGTTCCCGGCCGTTTAAATAGAACACTGCGCCATCATCCACGTATTGCGCCGTCTCAAAAATTGCGCCGAAGGGGCTAATGTTGTTGGTGATATGCAGTCGAAAATAATGTGTCACGATAGGTCCGCTCAGATTCGTCACGGCAATCGGGGTGTTCTTAACCCCGGGCGGTTGGACTGTAAGATTCACATCATTGTAAAGCAGTGCCGCCCCCTGGGGCCACTGTGAATCATCAAAGCTCAGCTCCGCCCATGCCGCATCCGGCATATTTCCGGCGTCGTTATACCTCCACACAGAATGGATAGGAAGATTCGTAAGATAACTCATCAGTATAGCGACCCCGCTGTTGGATAAAACCCGATTCCCATAGATGTCCTCCACATTGCTTACGAACACGTAATGGTTTGTTCCGGGTGAGAGAGTTTGCGAACGCAAAGACACCGCGTTTGGTCCGTTCGGGTTAAGCGTCTGAATCGGTATTAGATCACCATTTGCCGTCACGATTCGGTAATTCGCCGGGTTCAACGCCGACGTTGGCGCAAGCGCCTTCGAGAAGTGCACAAATATGCCGCTAGCCGTGTATTCGGCATCGAGCAATCGCAAAGGAGTGCGATCCAAAATCACGGTCAAGGTGGCGACGCGACTGGTGACAGTGCTTATCTCGTTCGAAATCGTTACAAAATATTGGCCGGCGTCAGCGCGCGTTATTCCGGTCAACGAAAGAACTGGATTCGTGCGGCCAGCGAGCGGCTGGTTCCCTTTCCCCCACTGTAGTTGCGGCAACGTTCCACGCACGCCGACCGCTAACGTGGCAGACTTCCCTTCGGCCACGGTTTTGTCCTCGGGCTCCGCGGAAACGCTCAGAGGTTCCATCGGCCCATAAGTCAGAACCACTCCCCAAGTGACGTCGCTGCTCGTTAGATAGGGCTGATGCACTTCGACGGCGAGAACGTTTTCACCGGCTTGCAGCCCCGAGGTCGTTACGTTTGTGGTCACAAAAACCCCCTCGCGGCCAACGTCGATCGTTTCATTCGCCAGTGTCGTTGCTGTCACCGGCCCTGCAGGCATCCGCACCCGAAATAACTCACTCCCATTCAAGTAAGCCACCGCCCCATCATCCACCAGCAGGGACGCCGACAAGAAATACCCAGGCCTGACCTCCGGCACCTGAAACCGCGCCCGAAAGTAATCAATCAGCTTGTATTGCCCATTCGTACCGACGCGTGTGAGCACCGTTTGAATCAATGGCTGCACTACCGTGTTTTCCTCGGCCGCGAGCACTCCCCTGCCCTGTGCCCAGCCGGAATCGTCAAAGGCCGCCTCACGCCAGCCCGTCCCAAAGTCCGCTCCCGATCCTTCGTAACGCCAAACATCGTCCAGCCTCACGAGCGTTTCCTGTCCGGCTGCCTGGAAACAAAGAAGCACTACTAGCAGGTAGAGCGAGGCGTCCATGACGAGCCACATTGGGGCTAAAGCTCGACAGGAAATCATGCGCTATTTATAAGCGCTTGCGAATCCGAAAGTCAATTTCCGTCCGCCACAGTCCTCACCGGAATGTTCTCGTATTGCCCGAGATCGTATGGCCGGCGAATCAGCGTGGACATGTGCAATTCCAAAATATCCCCCGCTTCAAGCCAGGGATCAATGATCCCCAGCATTAACCGTGCGGGATCGACAAAGAGCCGTTCCCCCTGCCGCATGATGCTGATCGTATAAGGATTGCGCAGTCCGACATATTCCGCCTGCACGATCGCTTTGCTCACCGTCAGGTCATCGGTCCATGCCAGCACCGGATGCAGGACGTTGCCCTTGACGATTACAGAATGAGGAATAAACTCCGGCTCATTGACGGTCATTGGCGCGGGATTGGGAGCGGTCGTTTCACACCCTGTGCAGATCAGGAGAACTGCACTCAAAACTGCAAGCCAGAGGCCCGTTTTCATAACTTTAGCCTACATCAACATAGACTCTCCCCGCGCCGGGGCAATTCAATTCGGTGCGACGAGGGAGTTCCTGGGGCGTCCTGAAAATTTACAATTCGCGCCCCAAAAGCCGTTGCTAGGCACCTCCTTTTTTGCGTATAAATTCGAAACCCAGAGCAGGCGGTGGGCGTCTTCTGGGTTGGGCAAGCTTATGAAAAACAGTGTGTTTTGCTTCCTTCTCGGACTGATCTTCACTGCCACTGCTGTGGCGCAGGAACTGCCATCCGTTTCCGTCGTGGCGTCGGACGCGCTGGCCACCGAGCCGCCTGGCGTCGTCAATTTCGTTGACACCGGGGTATTCACGATATCCCGCCAAGGCCCCACCAATTATCCGCTCATGGTGTTTTTTACCCTCGGCGGCACGGCTTCCAACAGCGTGGATTACCTGAAAATCGAATCCCCGGTGACCATCCCGGCAGGCGCCCGCTCCACCCGTGTAACAGTAGTTCCCCTGCCTGATGACCTCGTTGAAGGCGACGAGCGCGTACTCTTGCGCATCGTTGGGTCGCCCATCGTTGGCCCGGGGTCAGGATATATTTTGCCGACTAATTCTTTAGGAGCCGTCGTCACAATTCGCGATTACCACCAGGAGCCGACTAATAGTCCGCCTTCTGTAAACATTGTGCGGCCCGGCAATGGTGCCTCGTTTATCCCGCCCGCTAATGTGACCATTGCCGCACAAACCGTCGATCCCGATGGTTGGGTGCCGAA
>DATENK010000102.1:0-4420 GCA_035275085.1 Verrucomicrobiia bacterium
GATCGGCGCCACTCAATGGGGCGAGATTGTTGGCGTCGCCGCGGACATAAAACCGATCACGCCCGATCCGGGACCGGTGACGCTCCAGCTTTACCAGCCGATGGCGCAGGAGCCGCGCGCTTTCAATGAGATTGCCATTAAAACAAACGGCGTCGCGCCCTCGACGCTCGTCCAAAGCGTTCGCACGGTTATGGCGGAGCTCGATCGCGACCTGCCCATTCGCCAGCTTCAGCCCGCCGATATCACGATCGAGCGCGCAAATTCCCAAAGCAAGATTTTGCGCGACATCTTTACGGCTTTCGCGATTCTCGGCCTCGGTCTCGCCTCGTTAGGCGTTTACGGTGTCATCGCGCGGACCATGGCGCAGCGCGCAGGCGAATTTGCCATTCGCTTCGCCCTGGGCGCCCGAATCCGGGACGTCACCCGCCTCGTTCTTGGCACGGGCGTCCGGCTGGCTCTCATAGGAGCCGGCGTCGGCATTTTCGGTGCACTCGGCGTCGCGCGCTTTCTCGCCGCTGATAATCCCGGCATGCGGTTAAACAGCGCGCCTGTTCTCGCCGGCACAACCCTGTTGCTGATCGGAGTCGCTCTCGTCGCCTCCTGGCTTCCCGCTCGCCGAGCGGCGCGGATTAACCCAATCGAAGCTTTACGCGCGGAATGAACTCAAACCATTTCGAGAATCGCCCGATGAACGAACTCAAAAGACAATCGCGCAGGGCAGCTCTCTTATATTTCCTAAACTGCCTGCCTGCTCCCTTTGCCCTGCTCTATGTCCCTGGCGCGCTCATCGTGCGGGGAGACGCTGCGGCGACAGCCAACAATGTTCGTGATTCGGAAGCCCTGCTCCGGGCCGGCATGGCCGTCGAACTTTTCTGCGCGACGGTCGCCATTTTCGCCATTCTGGGTTTTTACCGCCTCTTGAAGCCCGTCAACCACAAACAGGCTATGGCTTTAGTGATCCTGTGGGTGATCTCAGTTCCTATTTCGTACCTGAACTTGTTGAATGATCTCGCGGCGATAGCGTTCGCCCGCGAGCCCGCCTTTCTCTCCGCCGTCTTTAGTAAGGCTCAATTGGACGCCTTCGTCCTGTTCTTCCTCCGCCTACACAACCAGGGTATTATCCTGGCCCAGATCTTCTGGGGCCTTTGGCTGTTTCCCTTTGGCCTCGCCGTGATCCGGTCGGGCTTCATTCCGCGCTTTGTCGGTATCGCTACCATCGCGGCCGGTAGCGGCTACGTGATTAGTTCCTCTGTATCCCTCTTTCTTCCTCCAGGCGCGCACGGCATCGCAGACCTCGCGATGATCCTCGGAATTGGAGAACTCGCATTCCTCTGGATGGTGATCTGGGGCGCGAAAGATCAGTCAACCAGGCAGGCGGTTCCTGCCGTGGCGTGAGTTATGAAAATCAAACGCATCCTGAAATGGACCGTTCTCGCGCTTCTCCTGCTTCTGTTCGCCTGGTTCCAGATCGCCTACTGGAGTTCCACTAACGACTGCGGACGGCGCATTCCTCCCGGCGCTGAGCGGATGAAGGCGATTAGGTATTGCGAGTACGGTGCGCCCGATCAGGTCCTGAAACTGGAACAAGTCGAAAAGCCGGTCCCGAACGATAAACAACTGCTCGTCCGGGTTCACGCCGTTTCTCTCAGGTTTTTCGATGGCGGCATGCTTGGAGGCAGTATCCCAGGCAGGCTCCTTTTTGGGTTTCGGAAGCCGAAAAATACCATCCCCGGATCTGACTTCGCGGGAACCGTCGTAGCGGTTGGCAGAAACGTGACCGAGTTCAAGGCGGGCGATGAAGTCTTCGGCGTAAGAGCGGGCGCCCTCGCCGAATACATTTGCGTGAGGGAAGCTGGCGCGGTGGCTTCGAAACCGGGAAATGTTAACTTCGAGCAAGCTGCGTCGATCCCTACCGCCCTTGTTGCCTTACAAGGGCTGCGCGACACGGCCCGGCTGCAAGCAGGACAAAAAGTCCTGATCAACGGTGCGTCCGGAGGCGTCGGGAGTTTTGCCGTCCAAATCGCGAAAGCTTACGGCGCGGAAGTAACCGGCGTCTGCAGCACGCGAAACCTCGAGCTGGTCCGATCGTTAGGCGCCGATCACGTGATCGACTACACCAAGGAGGACTATACAAAAAGCGATCAGCGTTACGACGTCCTCTACGATCTGATCAACAATCATTCTTTTGCGGAACGTCGCCGCATCCTCAAGCCGGGCGGTATCTGTGTCCTGGCCGGGATAGGCGGCTCAGGCATGCACGAAGAGACCTTCTCTCGATTTGTGGGCGGGCTCACTGCTTCTCTCCGTTCGAAGTTTTCAAAGGAGAAGTTCGCCAGCTTCGGTGTCGACATTAGCAAAAAGGACCTCGGCGTTCTCCGGGATCTGACGGAGAGCGGCAAGATCGCGCCCGCTCTCACCAGGACCTATCCCCTCACTGAGACCGCTGCCGCCTACAAATACCTCGAGACCGGTCATGTGAGCGGAAAGATCGCCATCACGATTGAATGAAGCTCGTCAAGCGGATCTTCAAATGGACGGCCTTTGTGATGTTAGTCGTAGTGCTAGCCGGCGGACTCTTACTCTTTGTCGCTTATTGGCGATCGACCAACGACTGCGAAAGCAAGACGGCTCTCCATCATCCTATGAAAGCTATTCGTAAGTGCGATTACGGGGTTCTGACCCTGCGGGAAGTTGAGAAGCCCAGCCCGGCCGACAATCAAGTCCTGATTAAAGTTCGGGCCGCTTCCCTCAATGCTGCCGACGGACATTTATTGCGCGGCTTCTTAGCGATGCGTCCGCTTACTGGAATGCGTAAGCCAAAGGACACGCGCTTCGGGATCGATTGCGCGGGCACGGTCGAAGCGGTCGGTAAGAACGTCACCGAATTCAAGGCCGGCGATGAAGTCTTCGGGGTGGCGAATGGGTCGATCGCCGAGTATGCCTGTACCTCCGAACGGACATTGGTCACGAGGCCCGAGAACGTCAGCTTTGAGCAAGCGGGCTCGGTCGGGGTCGCTGGCCTCACGGCACTGCAAGGTCTCCGCAATCAGGGAAACGTGCACGCTGGACAGAGGGTCCTTATCAACGGGGCCTCCGGAGGGGTAGGCACCTTTGCCGTGCAGATCGCGAAAGCGCTCGGCGCAGAGGTGACCGCCGTCTGCAGTTCGCGGAACCTGGAGCAAGCCCGATCGATCGGCGCGGATCACGTGATCGATTATACGAAGGAAGATTTTACTAAGGGCGACCAGCATTACGACGTGATTTTCGACAACGTCGGAAACCACACCATTGCCGAGCGCCGGCGTGTCCTCACTCCAAATGGCGTTTGCGTCCTGGCTGGAA
The DNA here is from genome assembly GCA_035275085.1 of Verrucomicrobiia bacterium. Classification (GTDB taxonomy): domain Bacteria; phylum Verrucomicrobiota; class Verrucomicrobiia; order Limisphaerales; family DATENK01; genus DATENK01. Next base: position 3,343 of record DATENK010000102.1, read on the forward strand.
TGGGCAGCGCCGGAAAGCACGAAGGCCAGTGGGCGCGCATAGGTGGCAACTTGAAAGCCTTTATCGTGTCGCCGTTCATCCCGCAGAAGTTCAAAGGCTTCATCGCCAAGACTCTCAAAGCAGACCTGGCCGTTCTGCGCGATCTGATGCGGGAAGGCAAACTGACTCCGGTCATCGACCGCGAGTATCCCATGAGCGAGACGGCCGAAGCTCTGCGTTATCTGGAGGAAGGGCACGCTCGGGCGAAAATCGTTATCACCATCAGCGGCGATGCACCATGACTAGCGCAGAAGTCATGGGTGCCGGACTGTTTCCGCGGCATGAATCCGCAACAACCAGGGACAAACAACTAACATGACTGCAAGAACCAACGCGCGCTTGGCCGGTTTCACATTTCTGTTCTATATCATATTAGGCATTGCGGGGATGGTGCTATTTACTGCCGCCACCGGCGGACAGGACACGGCCGCCACGCTTGCGAGCATTGCGTCGCACCGTTTCGCGATGGGACTCAGCGTCGTTTGCGGCCTGCTGACCATCCTCAGCGCCTTGATCCTCGGTGTCACGCTTTATGCCCTGACCCGTGATGAGGACGCCGACCTCGCATTACTGGCACTGACGTGTCGAGTAGTTGAAGGGGCGGCCAACGTTTTTCCAGTCATTGCGATGGTCGCCTTGATTTGGATCGCGGATACGGCGACGTCGGCAGCATCGGACCCCGCCGCCGCAAATGGAATGGCCGGTTTATTGATCAAAGTGCAAAATTGGAGCATAACCGTCGGCGCGACACTTTTTGCCATCGGTAGTACCATTTATTCCTGCCTGTTCCTGCGAGCGCGCACCATTCCCCGTTGGCTGGCACAGCTCGGTATTATTAGTTCGATCCTGGTTGGACTGGTCATTCCCATGGACGGTGTCGGGTTACTAAAGGGACTCCCGGTCGGTCTTGTCTGGTTCCCGATGCTTGTCTTTGAAGTCGGCCTCGCTCTCCGATTGCTTTCCAAAGGGACGACACCCAGGCCGGCAGCATAATAGTCCTCAGACAAACGCCTCTATGAAAATAAAACGCATCTTTAAA
>DATENK010000103.1:0-3772 GCA_035275085.1 Verrucomicrobiia bacterium
CGGCTCGGCATGGGTTATCTTCCGCAGGAAGAATCAATTTTTCGCAGGATGACAGTGGAGCAAAATATTCTGGCGATTTTGGAGACCCTTCCGCTGAGCAAAGCGGAACGTCGAAATCGATGTGATCAATTGTTGCACCAATTTGGAATCGAACGCATCGCCAAAAATCAGGCGCTGACTTTAAGCGGCGGCGAGAAACGTCGCCTAACCATCGCGCGCTCGCTGGTGACCAAGCCGAAGCTGTTGATGCTGGACGAGCCGTTCAGCGGGGTGGATCCGATTGCCGTCTACGATGTACAGCAAATCATCGTCAACCTGCGCAAATCCGGGCTCGCGATCATGATCACCGACCACAATGTGCGCGAAACCTTGTCGATTGTGGATCGGGCCTATCTTATTTATGAAGGGCGGGTTGAGAGCGAAGGCACGAAAGATTTCCTGATTAACGATCCGATCAGCCGGCAATTGTATCTCGGCGAACGGTTCAAAATGTAACGCCGCGCTGGGTTCATCGCAGCTGTCCGGCAAGGGCATGCGCGTCTGCGTTTTCGGGTTCACGCCGTTGAACAGCCTCGACCATGCGACGCGCTTCCCCGAACTTACCTTGCGCAATGAAGATGCGAGCCATCTCAATTCGCGGCGCCACGGCGTCGCGGCGGTAGCGTAGCACTTCGTTATATTGGCCGAGCGCTTTTCCGTACTGGCCGGTGCGGACGAGGAGATCAGCGAGACGCTGATGGACGTCAGTTTCCCAGGGCAGAAGCGTTAGGACTTTCTCGTAATAATGAATGGCAGTGACATAATCGCCCCGCGTTTCCGCAGCCTTCGCAGTCTGGCGATGATAATCGAGGACGTCGGCGTGTAGCCGGACCGCCTCGCGATAATGCGCAATGCCTTCCTCTCGTCGTCCCGCCGCGAACAAGGCGGACCCAAGATTGGCTTGGGCAATGTAATTATCATCCGTGACGGAGATCGCGCGAGTGAAGACAGAAACGCTGTCGTGCCACGTGGAAGTAAGGCGCCATGCCGCGAACGATGCGCTCAGCACGATGGCCAGAGCACTTGCGCCAAGCGCCCCTTCGAGCCAGGGCTGTGTTGCCCGCCAGCCTTTCGCGCGCTCGCGAATTTCCTGCGTCACGGCAATGAAAATGCCGACAAGCGAAACGTAGGTGTATCTGTCCGCCCGTGCCATTTCGCCTATCTGCACGATACCGGCGACGGGAAGCAGTACGATGACAAACCAAAACCAGCCAACCAACAACCACGGCCGGGTTCGAGCGTGCCAGCAGCAAAAGAGTGTAATTAAAGTAACACAGACTGCGCTCATGGCCGCGACACTCCAACTGATGTCGGTGCCGGGATGCGGGTAGAGAATGGCAAGATTGAATGGGAGAAACGTCTGCCCGAGATACACGCAGTAGGAGATCGCGGCATTGGCGACCCGAACGTGCAGCGGGAAAAGCGTGGTATCGCCGATGGCGCCATAAGCACGTTGATCGAGCAGCGCGAGCAAGGCGACGCCAAACGCGATTGCGAACAATGGTAACTTGTCAGCCACCGCGGTCAGACTGCGGCGATCGAATCGCGCTTTAAGACGCCGCAGCGGCCAGTAATCGAGCAACAACAGTACAAAGGGAAGCGAAACGCCCATCGGCTTGGCCAGGTTCGCGCACAGGAACGCTCCGAAAACTAAAGCGTAACGAGCGAGCGACGGGCGCGCCGCATACCAGGCGTAGGCCCAGATCGTGGCGAAGAAAAACATCGCATTGAGAATATCCTTGCGCGCGACCAGCCAGGCGACAGCTTCAACGTGAAGTGGATGGACCAGAAACAGCGCGGCGATGAATCCGCTGCGTAAAGACGCGCCGAGCAGACGGCGCATCGCGGCAAAGAGTAGTAGCCCCGCAATGAGGTGCAGAATCACATTCGTTAGGTGATGCGGTCCGGCCGAATAACCGTGCAGCTGCACATCGGCCAGGCGGCTAAGGAGGGTGAGGGGCTCCCAGTATTCTGCCGCTGGCTCGTGGAAGGTCAGATTGGCCGTAAACGCCCAGGCCATCCCTTTCCCGCTCAGGCCGGCGGCAAGCTTCGCGTTGTTACTGATAAAGTCCTCGTCATCGAAATTGAGAAATTCGAAATGCGAGGTCTGGCCGAATACGGCGAAGGTTATCAGGGTCAGGGCGAGACAGATCGCGACGTTCGTCCGCCAGTTGGCGAACGATTTTGTTCGTCCGAGCGGTGAATCCTCTGCCGGCCCTGCCGGCGCTGATGCAAACCAGAGTGGCATCGTCTCGCGATACAGGTGCAGTTTATGGGCCACCCACGGCCAGCCGTAGATGCCGGCTAAAGCACCACATAATCGCTTCGATAAATCACCAAGTTCCAAACCCCAAGCACCAGAGAAATTCCAATGTCCAAGTTTCAAGGATCAAAAAACCCTCAAACACCAATAATCAAACGTGCGCCCATTCTATTGAAGCTTTGGGTTTTATGGTTCACTGGAGCTTGGTGATTGGGACTTGGAGTTTCAGTCGGGTAGCGACGCTTTTTCCCACCGCCAAACCGGCTGATTGTTCTCGGAATCGACCGTCTCGCTGATTTTCTTGAAGCCGCATTTTTCGAGGACGCGAGTTGACGCGTTGCTCTCGGGCAGGGTGTGAGCACAGATCTTTGTTACCCGCGCATCGCTGAGCGCGAAGCGAATCAGAGCTCGCGCCGCTTCGGTGGCATAACCGCGCCCTTGATATCGGGGCGCAATTCCGTAGGCAATCTCGACCAAGCCGTCTGCGTTCGGTGGACCAGGGAAGCCGCACATTCCCATCAGCACATTGTCGATTCTATGAATAATGCCAAAACCGAACTGCCATGGGTCGGATTGTTTGGCGGTTTCGAGCCGCTTCATGAATTCCGTTGAGGCACTGAGGAGTTGTTCCCGAATACCATCTCCGACGCGCAATCCAGCCGTGTTCTCGAACTCTTCTATGCCACGAAGGAGTGCGCGCAGGTGACGCGGCAAGTGCGCAACAATAATCAGGTTTTCCGTCTGAATTGTCATTGGTTGGAATTCCGCCTCAACCGCGCTAACAGTTAAGCCCATGCCAGCGACCTCGGCGACCTACACTGTCACTTCCTCGAGCGATCTGCGGAAAAGCGTTCCCGTTGTGACCGTGGAAAGTTTCTACAACTCGCACGCCGAGAAGCTTCAGATGAAACTGGACGGTCCGCGCGTGGGATTCCACCGGAAGATCCGCGAGCCTACCATCAATCGGCCGGGACTGGCCTTGTCCGGTTTCTTCAGCTATTTCGCGGAAAAACGTGTTCAAGTGCTGGGCGCCGCGGAGAACACCTATTTAAAGAGTCTTCCCCCGGCCGTTCGCACCAAGCGTTTCCGCGGGTTATGCGAGCAAAAGATTCCCTGTCTGGTGGTGTCCCGGGGAGCGCATCTGGACCCGGAACTGCTCAAGGTGGCGGCCGAGCAAAAAATCGCCGTTTTCCGGACACCGATGATCACAATGAAATTCATCAACGCCGCTACGATCGCCCTGGAAGTGGATTTCTCGCCAACCGTCACGGAATTCGGCAGCATGGTAGATGTTCTGGGTGTTGGCGTGCTGATTCGTGGGGCGAGTGGTATTGGAAAGAGCGAGGCCGTGCTAGGTTTAATCGAGCGTGGCTACAGCCTGGTAGCGGACGACGTCACCCGCATTACATCGCTGGAAGGGCGCGAGCTGATGGCGACCGCGCCGCCGCTCACGCGAAATCACATGGAAGT
>DATENK010000104.1:0-7513 GCA_035275085.1 Verrucomicrobiia bacterium
TGCGCGATTGATCCTGAAGCAACAGAACGAACTTGGAACGAAGTTGGTGGAGCTCGATGCGCGGCCGAGCGATTGTCTCGCAATCGCCAGCGCCCAGAAACGGCCGATCTACGTCACTAATGCCCTCTTTAGCCAGGTGGAAGACATGTCCAAGTGGCTCGAGGAAATCAACGAGAATGGCGGCGAGTTGGAGTAGCCGCCATGGCCCGTGCTGTCGTTAGTTCTTCCTCGAATGTTGCGCTGTTTTGCGGCGACGATGAATTCGCCGTGAAGCAACAGGCGAAGGACATCTACCAAAAATGGTCCGCTGAGCTGGGAGGAATGGACCACGAAATCATCGATGGCCAGGTGACCAACAGCGGAGAAGCGTTGAAAGCGCTCGGCAATCTGCGTGCTGCGTTGCAGACCTTGCCGTTTTTCGGCACGGGCAAAGCTGTATGGCTGCAGAATTGTAATTTCCTTGGAGACGAGCGCGCCGCGAGCGCCGCCGCAGTTACGGAATTTCTGGGCGAGCTTGCCCAGGAGCTGAAAACGTTCGAGTGGGGCAATGTACGTTTACTGATCAGCGCCGGGAAGGTTGACAAGCGCAAAACGTTCTACAAGACCATCGAAAAGATCGGAACCGTCAAGAGCTTCGATGCGTGGTCGATCGACGACAAGGATTGGGTGTATGAAGCGGAGGATGTTTGCCGGCGCGAACTCGAAGCACGGGGCAAGAGCATCGTTGAAAATGCGCTGGCCGAACTGATCAACAACGTGGGTCCCAACCGGCGCCAGATGAGCGGCGAAATCGAGAAGCTGGCGCTGTTTGTCGGTGAGCGCTCGAACATCACTGTCGAAGACGTCCGGACCATCGTCACTCGCAACAAGCAGGCGCGGGCATTTGCGTTGGCTGAAGCGCTGGGAGACCGCGATTTGCCACGGCTATTGCGCACACTGGATGAGGAACTCTGGGAGATGAAATTCGATTCGCAAAAATCGGAAATCGGCATTCTTTACGGACTCATTTCAAAGGTGCGCGCGATGATCTTTGTGAAGGAAATGGTGCGCGAAGGCTGGATCAAGGGGGAGGTGGACTATTCACGCTTTAAGGCGCAACTCGACCGTGTGCCGGCCGACAAACTGCCGCAGGAAAAGCGATTTAATCCAATGGCGATCAACCCTTATATTCTTTTTAAGGCCCTCCCGCAGGCGCGCAAATACAGCATCGAGGAACTCGTGCGCGCCATGGACTTGTTGTTGCAGTGCAATCAACGGTTGATTTTCAGCAGCCTGGATGGACAGCTTGTTTTGCAGCAAACGCTGGTGCAGATTGTGCGTGGTGAACGTGCGCAGCCGGTTGCGCCGAAGTGAATCATGAAACCGACAGCAGCAAATTTGTCAGTATGGGTTTCGGAGAGGGAGGCGTGGATTCGAATCGGTGGACGGGCCAGTTTCAATAACAGCGTCGATTTCAAAACGCTGATCACCAGCCTGGCGCAAAATGGCTGCTCGCATTTTATCCTGGACCTAACGGAATGCTTGCTGATGGACAGCACGTTCCTTGGCGTGCTGGCGGGGCTTGGCATTAAATACCCTCACAATGGCGATGATAATCCCGCGTTCGATCTGTTGAATCCCAATCATCGCATCGCTGACCTGCTAGAGAATTTGGGTGTGATGCATCTGTTTCACATTGTTCGCGGCCCATCTCCCGGTCGACAGATGCAAGGCGTGGAGCACACCGCGGCGCAGGAGGATGGTACCGAAGTGACCCGTACTTGCCTCGAAGCGCACGAAACGTTGATGAAGATCAACCCGCACAATGTCCCCAAATTCCGCGACGTGGCCGAATATCTTGCCGAAGACCTGCGTAAACGACAAACCGGGCTTTAAAATAGCGCGCCTATTATTGGCAGTCCGCCCGGGCCGCAGCGTTTGGCCCAAACCCTGCTTCGCGTGTTTACGCATGCTGAAAGCAGGACGGAAAACAGTGGTCAAGGATGGCCGCAGGTTGCAGGGCATGGCCTTCCTTGTTTCAATTGACGACGAAACCGAAACCTTCGACTCCGAATTCGAACGGATGGTCCATGGGATCTACGATTGGTACGAGGAGTATCACAACAAATGCGGGGAGCTTTGCCTGGGCTTTGTTGCCCCGGATACCCAGCACGAAAACATTATCGCGTATTGCCTTGCCCTGATCGAAAATGCCGAGAGCCTTTTGCCGCTCTTCAAGCAATTGCGCGAGGTCAACCTTTTCTTCGTCCCGCCTGAAGGCGGCGAGGCAAAGGAAGTCACGCTGCAACTCGAGGATGGCAGCGAAGACGAAGAACATCTGGCGGCCTAAAGATCGATCTTCTATTTTCAGGGCGTGGACCTGGAAGAGAATCTCCGCAACCTGCGGGAACGGATTGAGTCAGCTTGCGCCCGTGTCCGCCGAAACCCGACCGATGTCACTCTAGTCGCCGTTAGCAAGAGCCAGCCACCGGAAGCTGTGCGCGCCGCGATTGATCTCGGTCAATTGATTTTCGGCGAGAACCGCGTGCAGGAGGCCAAAGCCAAAATCCCCTTGAGCCCTGGGCGCGCGCGCTGGCACATGATCGGCCATTTGCAATCGAACAAAGCGCGAGATGCTGTCGGTTTGTTCAGCATGATTCAGAGCGTGGACAGCTTGCATCTGGCGCAGGAATTGGAGAAATGGGCGGAGAAACAGGCGAAAACATTGCCCGTTTTGTTGGAGGTGAACATCGCGGGTGAAAGCTCGAAATTTGGGTACGAGCCGGACGCCGCGGTCCGTGAGTTGTCGCGGATCAACGATCTTCGCCACCTCGAAGTTCACGGCTTGATGACGATCGCGCCATATACAAGCGATCCGGAAAAGGTGCGGCCGGTGTTTCGGAAGTTGCGCGAACTCAAGAGCGAGTGCGAGCAGGTGCTGGGCGCTCCATTGCAACATTTGAGTATGGGCATGAGCGGCGATTTTGAGGTTGCGATCGAGGAAGGCGCGACCATGGTACGCATCGGCACGGCCCTGTTCGGGGCGCGGACCTTGGCGCGCAAGGCGGCAGCTGAAGCTCGAGAGGACGTCGAATAATTTTCGGCGCACTTTGAACTTTGAAGTTGGGGGATGAACTCCTATGTTTCGCCTGTGACGGTCGATACGTTCAAGCACGAGATCGCGGATGCCCTGAAGGCCTACGATAGGTTCATTGTCTGTCTCGATAAGACTCCGGAGGAATGTGAGTCATCCCTGCGTTCGCTGATGGAAAAAGCGATCAAGGCTTATGAGAATCGCGGCCCCCATCTACGGCACGGCATTGCGTTGGACCGGCAGGTCACGATCATCCTGAGCCAGACCGATAGCGATCGGCCGTTGTGCGGCATCTATTTCAACCTCCACTCGCCCTATCAGAAGAAGACCGGTTCACGAACTGCGAAAGCCAGTTCGTAACTATCACCAAAGAAATGAGCGTTGTTCGGCGAGCACCTGGTCGCCATCGAGCAAGGTGGCGCGCCAGGACCTGAGTTCTCCCAGACGCAGATAGTGATCACCGCGGACCTCCAAGGTGGACCATTTGCTGAAAAATCCGGGCGGTTTGACGGGCAGTTCTACGGCCGCGTTGGTCGGCGCATTGGTGATCGATCCGCGCATGTCCACGCGCAATTTCAGTGCGTTTGACTTGCGCGCTTTCCAGTGAATGTCGAAACGCAATCCATCGCGTTCCTCAGGTTTATTCCGCAAGCGTGCCTGATAGGCATCGCGCTCGTACAGGCTTGGCGATAGGGCATGGCGGCCTTCCTTGTCCACGAAGTGCGGGAGCACTTTATGGATTTTGCCATCTGCGGCCACCATCCGAAGAGGTAAACTCGTCAGTAACAAGACGGCAATAAACCAGCGGATACGAAGATGTTTCATTGCGTTTCGCCGCGAGTCACACGCATGAACACTTCTTCAAGGCCGATTTCGTCCTCGCGCAATTCAACGAGTTTCGCGCCGCCACGCACCAACGTTTCGGCCACAATACTGTGGTCGGTATCGTGATTGTTCATGGTGATCTTAATTTGGCCGTCGTTGATTGCAGCGTCAGTGACCTCCGGACGCGTTTTCAGCAACTCAATCGCCTGATTCGGATCAGAGGTGACGCGCACCCAAATGACACGCCCGCTGGACATTTGATCGCGCACGCCTTGAACTGGGCCGCTGTAAATTAGTTTGCCTTTCTCGATGATTGCGACGCGATTGCAGAGCGTTTGAAGCTCGCTGAGAATGTGTGAGGAGATGATGATGGTTTTGCCCAACCGCTGCAGTTCCTGGAGGATGGCCATCATCTCGATACGCGCCCGCGGGTCGAGGCCGCTGGCCGGTTCGTCTAAAAGCAGTACCTGCGGATCGTGGATCAGCACGCGGGCGAGCCCGAGGCGCTGCTGCATACCGCGGCTCAACGCGCCAATGATCGCTCCTTTCTTTTCTGTCAGGCCAACGAGTTCCAACACGTCGTTGACGGTGCGCTCGCGCTGGGCCGTCGGGATTTTGTAACACGCGCCGAAGAAATCGAGATATTCGGTCACTTCCATGTCCTTGTACACGCCAAAGAAATCAGGCATGTAACCGATGATGTGACGCACCGCATCGGCATCGCTTACCACATCGTGGCCGAGAATCTTCGCTGTGCCGGAAGAGGGCGCCAGAAACGTGGCCAGGATTCGCAAGGTGGTGGTTTTGCCGGCACCATTCGAACCAATGAAACCAAACAGGTCGCCGCGGTTGACGATCAGGTCGAGTGAGGTAAGGGCGGCCATCTGGCCGTAGAATCGGGTGAGTCCGATCGTTTGAACGGCGGGAATGGGTGGTGCGGGATCGTTGGCCATAATTATAGACCGGTTCTGCGGGCTTCCGCCGGCACTGGCACAGTCAGGCGCAAGAGAGTGTCCTTGTGGCTCCGAAGCGGGTTAAATTTGTGAATCGGTTTGATGGGCGCGTAATTGTCCACCCATGCCATAAAAATGGCGTTGCCGCGCGCGACCAGCGGTGAGAGATCAAGGCCAGGGGGCGTCACGAACTGTCCTGTCCCTGGCAGGTCGGGCCGCTTGCTGCTGAGATAGCTGACCAGGGAAGCCGTCATAACGCTGCGTGGGACGTCATAAATGTACGATTGGTTTTGGCTGAAAACCTGTTGCCGCCCGCTTGCCGCGCTCAGGAATGAATTTCCATAAGTGCCTACAAAACTACTGATCGGTGTCGCGTTAGTCAGGACAACGCGGGTGGTTTTATCGGCCGGCAACTCGCCAATCTCGTACACCTGTTCGTCGACAACCACCACCGCGCGAGTGAGTTTCTTGTTGAGCGTATTCTCCACTTCCGCCACCCACTTGCGGTCCTCGCGGCTAAGTGCCACCGTCAGAGGAACCACGTCACGGTTCAGCCAATCGCTCACGAACAATTGGCTCGTCCAAACCGGCACAGTCACATCGGCCTGATAAGTATTCGCCAGTTGTTGAACGCGCGCCTGGCTGCCTTCGGAAGCGTTCGCGTAATTGGCAAGATACTCCCCGCGCAGCGTGGCGAAAGGCAATTGGCTCGCGAGCCGATACGTTGCGTTTACCGGTGAGTAAATGGATGCGTACGTGCGTCCCCGATACTCCGCTTCGCCGCCCACCGGCAAAACATCCACGACGTGCAGTTCGTTCCATTCGGTCTCCCCGGCCCGCAACTTGTAACCGATGAAATAAATGAGCACGGAAAACAGCGCGACATAGATCGGAAAGGTGATCCACGTCAGCATCTGGCGATTGATCTTTTTCAGCCAGTAATAGTCCACCGGTCCGATTACCACGAGATACGCCAAGAGCAACAGCAACAGCCAGGCAATCGGCAACTTGCGGATCTGCTTGCTATCGATCATCGCGCCAAAAACACCGTCGATGCTCTGTGCGCCAAAACGATTGTATTGCTCTGTTACGAGCAATTCGGGCGGAACCGCGGTGATCTTGGCCCAGAAGTATGGACGGTTTTTCCACGAGACAAACGGTTCAAGCTCGGGGCTGAATAGCAGCGCCGTGATTTGCCCGCGTCCGCGCGCGGCGATCAAGGCCAGCGGTTCGTTCGCTGAGCCCATCAAAACTTTGCCGTCGCGGTTTTTTACTTTGGCAACTGGCATCGGAGCTTTCTCGAACAGGTCGTCGATCGTGAGTGCTGCGTAGGGGTTCGCCGCTTCGGTCGTCCGGTTACCACGCCGAATACCTTCGTTGCCCGTCATTGTGCCGTCCGACCGCACATCGCTCACGAGCCATTCCTGCACGCCGGCGTGATTTGGCGCCATGGCAATATCGAAGAGTTGGCCTGGCAGCGCCCGGCGGAGCCACTCGGCGCCATTCACTTGCACGATCTGTTCGATCCCGACAACGAGATGACCGCCATTGTGCATCCAGGACATGAGCGCGTTTGCCTGATTTGCGCTGAGGTCCAAGGCTTTCTCGGACGACAGGTAAATCGTCCTCAAGCCTTCCAACGCGATCGGGTTGTCAGGAAACACGCTCGGTTGCAAACGGGCAATGATCGGTTGCAGATCTTCCTGGCGCGGCTTGATGTTCGCGATCACCGGCGGAGTGCGCGAGATCGCTCCCGCGAGGGGAATGGTCCACGGGTTTACTTTGCGCGGGCGGATGCCGAGGGATTCGGCCACTACTTTGCCCTTCTCGTCCAGCAACTGGGCGTCCCAGGTGATCACGTAACGTCCGGAGGCGAACACGGGGACTGACAACCGTTTGAGGGTGCCCGTGGGTAGTTCGACCGGGACCAACCTGCTCCCCGCCTGATCGTATTGGCTGGCGGCGACTTTGACGACGCCATTGAAAGTGGGGCCGTCATTTGAGATTTCGAACACGAAAGGAAACCAGCTCCCTTCCGGCACGATGCCGTCATATCCGGGGAAAACATCGAAGCGCACAGCCGCGCGCGCGGGCAAGGCCAGCGAGATCGCGAGCAGGATGAGGACTCTCCAGTTCACGCTCAAATCCTTATACGTGCAGGAAGCCATGGCTGCAACGGGAAACACTTAACACTGAACATCTAAGTGAAGATAGGGCGGCCCCGGGGGCGTCAGAAGGCGTCAGGGCGCCGTGGACCCGTCAGGATTTGACCTGGAATCGTCATTGGCGCTGCTGTGACGGACGTGACGTGCGGAGGGCGATGAAAAATCTTTGAAAAAGGGCTTGCAAGAAGCAGGGCCAATATTGTCTAGTGAGTTTGTAGACAATGCGAGTCGATGATGGGATAGTTAATGGACGCGCTGAGGCGGTATCCGCCGCGGTGCGTGAACGGATTTTGCAGGCGCTGAACGGCATTCGTTTCGGCGCGGTGGAGATCGTCGTGCACGACGGAAAGGTCGTGCAAATCGAGCGCAAGGAGCGGGTGCGCTTCGAGCGGGAATAAACTTTGCCTACCCCGCAACCGTGGGGCGGCCAATATGAACTAAGATCAATCGGGCTGACCGGACGACCGGAGGTTCACATGAACACGAAAGAAATAATA
>DATENK010000105.1:0-2349 GCA_035275085.1 Verrucomicrobiia bacterium
CGTTCGATCTGCTGGCCGATCTCCCCGCGTTTGAAGACATCAACGCTTTTGTTTCGTGGGCGCGCGCCAATCGCGTCCAGGTATTCGCAACGTACCCGAATCTCATGGAGAACCCAATTTATCAAACGGCGCCAGCCAAACGAGCCTTGCAGCGGATTCGTGATGCCTATGCGAAATTGGAAGTGAAAATGATTGGCTCCTTCGAGGAATCGTTGCTGCCACCATCGGCCTTTCTCGATACCTATTACCATCTCACCCGCGAAGGCGCGCGGCAGCGAACCGAGCGGCTGATACCGCATCTTGCCGCAGTGCTCAATCGTGAACGAAAATAATTTTGCTGCCCTGGGGTTCGAAACCGAAATGGATCGGCCGCAAGTCTTTTAGGGCACGCGTAATTGCCTCGTGCCGTTCCCGCGGTGCATAGAACATCAGGAATCCACCACTCCCCGCGCCGAGCAACTTGCCCCCGACCGCGCCAGCTTTGCGCGCGCGTTCATACCATCGGTCGATCGCGGAAGTGCTGACGCTGGGCGTGAGGCTCCGTTTGAGGACCCAGTTTTCGTGAATGATCTCGCCAAAGGCCGCCACGTTGTTCTTCTGTAATTCGGCTTTAAGTTCGCGCGCGAAATCAACCATCCGGCAAAGTGCTTTCTGTTTCGCCTTTTCGGAAGCCACTACATGCTGCTGCGTCTTGAGCACGGCCGAAGCGCTCCGGGTTATACCGGTGTAGAAGACGATCGTGTTGTCCTGCAACTCCTGCATTGTTTCGCGCTGACAAATAATTGGTTCCACCGAAACGGAGTCATCGGGATAGAACTCAATGAAATTGAATCCGCCAAACGCGGCGGCGAATTGGTCCTGCTTACCGATCGGTTCGCCGCAACGCTCGATCTCAATCTCGCAACTTTCCCGCGCGAGTTGTTCGGCGGACGCATAACGGTTGGCGAAAGCATGCAGCGCATGCAGCACACCGACGGTGAATGCACTGGATGAACCGAGCCCGGAGCCGCGAGCTGGGATGTCGGCGATCGAAGTGATCTCGATCCCGCCGGGGATGTTCAGGAGCTTCAAGGCCTCACGCACGAGCGGATGCTTGATCTTCTGGACCGAGCCCACCTCTTCCGTCTTCGAGTAGCTGACGCGGATCCGGTCATCAAATTTCTTGTTCACACTCACGTAAACAAATTTGTCAATCGCAGTGGACACGACCGCGCCGCCGAACCTCCGGTAGAAGACCGGCAAATCGCTGCCGCCGCCCACAAAACTCATTCGTAACGGTGTTTTGCTGATAATCATTTGCTTTGCGACAGAACAAAGTCCACAGCTTCCGCCAGCGTGTCAAAAGTGTAATCCGGTTGTGCAGGATACTTGGCGTCTTTGCCCGCATATCCGGTTCGGACGAGGATGGACTTCACTCCGGCGTTTCGCGCGGTTTGCAAGTCAGTCGTCGTATCGCCGATCAGCCAGGAACCGGCAAGGTCAACGTTCAAATCTTTAGCGGCTTGCAAGAGCATCCCCGGTTTCGGCTTTCGACAGGAGCAATCAATCTTGAGGTCAGGTCGTTCGCCGGCAAACCCTTGCTCAGGGTGATGCGGGCAATAATAGATTCGATCGACGAAGGAGTGCTCGCGCCCAAGCAGCGTTTCAAGCTTATTGTGAATAGCTTGGACATCGTGCTCCATGCAAAATCCTTTCGCAATTAACGGTTGATTGCTGACCACAATCGCGCGCCAACCGTTGTGGTTCAACCGATGAATGGCATCCGCCACACCTGGCAACAATTCAAGCTGGTCGGGCGAGCGCACGCCATCGACTTCGCGATTTAAAGTGCCATCGCGATCCAGGAATACGGCGCGTTGAGGGACATCGAGGGAACTGCGATGAATGATCGCCGCCGCGAACTCGGCCGATACACGGTCGAGGCGCTCCGGTGTGCCAACGTCTTTGATATATTCGGGTGAATTGTACGCGCGCAATTTAGCCCCACCTTTAAGCATTGCTGGAAAAACGTCCTTGCCGAAATCCGCCGGCGAGATCTTCTTAGTAAACGGGGCAAGGGCATGCTTGTTAACGACGTACAACGCGGCGTTTACAAGGTTCTGAAAATAGCGGTTCGGTGGATGTGGCCGGTTGTGGAAGGCCGTGACCCAGCCTTGGGGATCCGCTTCCACCAGGTCTGAATCGAGCGGATGATCGTTCGGATGTAACAGCAATGTAGCGTCGGCTTTCGCCATCAGGTGCGCATCCCAAATCCGCCTGAGGTCGACGTTCACCATCGTATCGCCGTAGAGCACCAGAAATGTTTCGGCGAGCAAGTCATAGCCCGCCAAAACGGCGCCAGCCGTTCCA
>DATENK010000106.1:0-3886 GCA_035275085.1 Verrucomicrobiia bacterium
TCCTTGCGCTGACTTTTTTGTTCTCGTCGGCCCTGCAACTTTTTTCCGATGCGCCGGCGCGTATCATTGTTCACTCCGAACCCCTCCATGAAGGGCGTATCAGCCCAAAGTTGTTCGGCAACTTCGTCGAATTGCTCGACGACGTCGTTCCCAGCCTTTGGGCTGAACTGTTGAATGATCGCGCTTTTGCTGGCGTCACCCCCTGCCTCAAACCCTTTTACTATGATGGCGCTCCAAATTTCTGCGATCGCGAATGGGACACGAACTCAAGTTGCAGCATCCCCTCAGAGCCGCGACCGTCAGGGAGCGTTCCCGAAAGTCCTAACAACTTATTTCATGGTCTCCGCAGCGCCAAACTTTCCCCCACCAATTTTCAGTCGGCAAGTCTGACTCAATCCGGTCTCGCGCTCAAAAGCGGAATGACTTACCTCTGCTCCGGCTGGTTCCGAGGTGACCGTAAACTGCAAGCGAGCATCGTTTTGAAGACACTCTCACCCACTGGCGATTGGATTATTCTCGGCCGAACGGATCTGCCGCCTTCCTCGCCGATCTGGCAGAAGCATTCAGTAGAGATCGCCTCGAGGGGCCAAACGGATCGTGCGGTCTTCGAACTGCGAGTAGAAGGCGACGGCACGCTCTGGGCGACCAAACTCTCATGCATGCCGGCGGACAATCTCCGGGGCTGGCGCCGCGACGTCGTTGAAGCGATCAAGGAACTTCGTCCGAGCATCCTGCGCTGGGGCGGCTCGGTGTGCGATCCGGGTGAGTATCGTTGGAAAAATGGGATTGGCGACCGCGACTTCCGCACGCCATTCCGCAACAAAGTTTGGGGACGCATCGATTCGAATGATGTGGGTATTGACGAGTTTTGCCAGCTTTGCGAGTTGACTGGAGCTGAACCGTTAATCTGCGTCAGTTTTTCCGACGGATCCCAAAGCGCTGCGGACCTGGTGGAGTATTGCAACGGCTCTCCCCAGACGACTTGGGGATCCAAGCGCGCCGACAACGGTCATCCTGCCCCGTACCACGTCAAGTACTGGCAAGTCGGCAACGAGATCAGCGGCGACGACCCAAAATATCTCGCTGAATTCGGGGCCTTTAGCCAATTGATGAAGAAGGCGGATTCCAAAGTCTTGCTCATGTCCTCCTATCCATCGGAGAAACTTCTCGCTGCCTTCGGCAATGAAATTGCCTACGTTTGCCCGCACCATTACACGCGCAACTTCGACGAGTGCGGCCGCGAGTTCACTCGCATCGGCCAAATGCTCAAGCGCATTCCGGGCTGCGAGAAAATTAGAATTGCAGTCACCGAATGGAACGAAACCGGCGGCGAATGGGGCTTGCAGCGGGGCAGGCAAATGACGCTGCAAAACGCCCTGCACAATGCCCGCTACCTCAACCTCCTCATGCGCCGTTCCGACGGTGTTGAAATCGCCTGCCGATCCAGCATCGCCAACAGCTTTTGCGGCGGTGTTCTCCAGATTTCACCCTCCGGTTTGCTCAAGCGCCCCGGCTACTACGCTCTCCAACTCTATGCGCGTCACGCGCAACCGGTCCCGTTGCGGGTCGATCAATCCGCCAGCAGCCTCGATATCGCCGCGTGCAGTTCAGAAGACAAAACTTCGGGCGTGATTTTCGCCGTCAACTTCAAATCCGAGCCGGTCGAATGCTCGTTCGGCTTCGCCGGATTCAGCCGCACCGTTCGCCTCACCAAAGCCCATACACTTGGCGACACTCTCGACGCCCGCCAACCGGAAATCATGAATCATTGGTCCAATCCCGACCGAATCAAAATCACATCCCTGACGCTCGCGGCCAACCGCGTAACCCTTCCGGCCCTCTCTGTGACGGCGGTTGAATGGGAAATGCCTTGAACGGCATTTCGTCACGGTTTGGCATCCAGCCAGGCGCGTAGCTCGGCGATCTGTGTCGGCGTGAGTTTCTTCTTGGGCGGCATATAACCGTAGTCCACCAGGATGCGGATGGGATGCGAATGTACTTTATATAATGGCTGCCGAACGCCGTCTGTGTCGTGACATTTAGTGCAGAACTCCAAGGCCAACGGCTCGCCATAATCGGGTTTCGCTTTGTTGGTCGGCCAATAATAGGTCGAAAGCGGTTGTTTCTTAATGTGTTCGCTTATGGCCGCCGCCAACTTCGCATCGATCACCAGATCCTCTCGAGCAGGATGGATCGCCAGCGGCCCGGAAGAGTGACATTTGTAACAGTTATGTCCTTGGAAGCTTGGTTCCGGCTTATTCAGATCGGCAAAGTAATCCACGGGCGGGTCCACCGTCATGTCCTGCACAATCGAAAAGAAGCCCCAATTCGTTTCCGTGCTTTGCTTTTGCACCAACAAATAAACGCGCGCCACATCGTTCGAAAACGCCGAGATATGATTCAACATTGGTTTGCGAATCACATCCTCCTGCGTGCTGATCAACCCGACATCTGACATCGGTACCGCCTCGCCGTCCTTGAAAAGCGTCCGAGCCTGCTTCATGTAATCCTTCACTTCCTGCAGCGTGAGCCCGTACACGCCGCTCCTCGGGTGTGCCGGCAAAGTGACCACCGGCGAAGTCCATTGTTTATTGATGCGATTCGTCCCCACGCCGGAAGTGAGCGCGATAAAATCCTCTCGCGTAAACCAGGAAAGGTCCAGGTCCGGTTCCAGCAGCAAGCCCGTTCCGCTCGATTTCGCCGGCGCTATCAAAACCGGTCCCTCATCCCTGGCAGACGGTGCGTCTCCGGCAACAGCCAAACCGCAGCACAACATCAAACCAATGCTCAAGACAACTCTTCTCACGATAACAGGAAAAATAATGAATCCGCACGACGGTCACAAGACTGTTTTGGTCCGCGAATGCGGCAAACGTCTTTTTTGCCGCGCCCTTTATACGTCCACCTACTCAACTTGCCTGTGAGGGGGGCCCGGGGGGGTGACAGGGGCGACAGGGTGACAGGTAGCGCGTAAACATTGATCGGAATTGATGTTCAAGGTGACAGGCAGAGTGACAGGTACGGGCTGGAGGTCCAACAGGTCTTAAGTGTAACCCCGAATAAATTAGCGGTTCTTATGGAGTGCCGGCTCAAACGCGCCGAAAATCATTCTTTACACCGATATGGGAGGCATGATCCCATAGTACGGGGAAGAGAGATGTTATGAGCGGGATATGTCGTAGCGTTTGGGCGCGACTGGGCGCCATAGTCTTTGGTTTTGCAATTTCGATCGGAGCTTCTCATTCAGCCGCTCCCGGCTTTTTGATCGGCTGGGGCGACCGGAACGCCGCGACGATGCTTCCGGATGACGTCACAAATGTCGTCAGCATCGCGGCGGGCACACAATATAGTCTATGGTTGAGGGCCGACGGCACGGTGCGATTCCAGGGGGAATACGCATTCCAGGGTGCGGCGGCAGGAGCGTCCGCGCTCAGTAATGTAGCCGCCATCAGCATGGGGTATAGGCACGGCCTGGCGTTGCTCAGCAACGGCACTGTTGTGGCGTGGGGCGAAGACGCTGCGGGGGATAACGCGTTAGCGGCGGGCATTTCAAACGCGACTGCCATCGCAGCGGGCGGTTATTTTAACCTGGTTGTTGTTGACGGAAAAGTAATCGCATGGGGAGATAACAGATTCGGCCAACTCGACGTGCCCAGCGGGCTCAGCAACGTCGTGGCCGTTTCGGCCAGTCAGACCTACAATTCCGCGCATTGCCTGGCGCTCAAGAGCGATGGCACTGTCATAGCCTGGGGCGATCAGTATTTTGAGCAGACCGCTGTGCCTGCCGGCCTTTCCAATGTGACCGCTATTTCCGCAGGTTGGTACCACAGCGTGGCTCTGAAAACCGACGGAACGGTCGTCGTGTGGGGCGGCGACAACGCTGGCA
>DATENK010000107.1:0-2481 GCA_035275085.1 Verrucomicrobiia bacterium
AAACAAACGCGCGACGCGGCCGGGCCTTAAACCCCTGGATCAGCAATTCATTATTCCACTCGGCGGCGGTGGGCGTGGTGGTGCGGTACTTTACTTCGCCCGGCCTGGAGATGCTCGGGTCCACGATCATGAAATATTTGAGCTGATGCTGTTGGGCGACCTGGCTGGCCTTGAGCAGCGCCAGGTCGAGCAGACGCTCATTGTCTGCGGCCGCCGGTCCTTTCCATGCAATTTGGTAAAGGTCGCTGGGAAACGCGGTAACGCTGAACTCCGCGGTCGACACTTTGGGCGGCGGCAATGTGATTTTCGAAGCGCACCCGCATAGCACCAGCAACGCCAGCCCTGTCCATTTCATCGCGCGCATTGCACTACCGGCACGTGACGAAAGCAAGTCCGGATTTGTTTGGTTTAAGTCGCACTTCCGTGCAGCGCGGTTTACGCCGCTCCCGGGCACTAAGCATCGAATCGTGCGCTGCGGTGGCAACTATTTTGCTTTGTGTCTATCAGAATTTTGTGCATGCTCGCCCGCGAGTTATCATGAAGGCTCTGCTGTTGATCGCAATCGTTGCCCCTGCAATAGCGGCGCCCAGCGCCATTCATGCCGCCGCCAAGCCGTCAAAAGCGTACGCGGCGTCTGACTTGCCTCCCAAAACCGAAAAGACGCTCACTGCCATTCCTGTCCGCGGCTCATGGAAACATATTGTGATTCATCACACCGCAACGCCTTCAGCAACCCCGCGTGGCATTGACCGTTTTCATCGCGAGCAGCGCCACATGGAGAATGGCATGGCCTATCACTTCCTGATTGGGAACGGCCACGGCATGGGCGACGGAGAAATTTATATCGGCGAACGTTGGAAAAGGCAGATTCAAGGCGGCCATTTGGCCAGCGAACAACTCAACATGTCCAGCATCGGCATCTGCCTGGTAGGTAACTTCGAGTCGAAACCGCCCACTGACCGGCAAATGAAAAGCCTCGAAGCCTTGATCCACAAACTGCGGCAGCAAACCGGCCTCACCATGGCGGCGGTCACAACGCACCGGTCCATCCACCCGCGCCATACCAGTTGCCCAGGCAAACACTTTTCCCTCCCGACGAACGGCTGAGCCACTCCTTTTGCACCGCGTAAGTTCCGCTTGACACCGAAATCTTGATCGGTATTTTAAGCGCGATGATTCGGGTCATCGAATTTGCGTCCGCCTTATCCGTATATTCCGCGGTGAAACCTCGTCTCTTTGCCGTCTGTGCGTACCCTCGGAAAACCGTAATTTTCCGTAATTTTTAAAAATGTTGAAACCACAACCTCCTCTTCTTCAGGTACTTCGGGAGATCCATTTCCGGAAATTACGATTTTATGACTGAGGGAATGTTTGATCCGCCGCTGCCTGAACGCGCGCCTCCCAAAACGCTGTTGCTTCTGCATTTGCGCTGTCGTAACAATGGTTTTATGCGATGTTCCATCCTTTTGGCGGTGAGCTTTGCGGTTAGCGCATGGGCGCAAACTCAGCCGGCCTCGCAGGAAGAAATTAACCGCGCACTGGAAGTGCTCCGAAAAACTCCTGCCGTGGCGCCGGCAGCGTCCGCTAAGCCCGGTGTGCCATTGAAGATCACCACCTCAACCAATGCTGCACCGTCTTCGCTTACCCCCGCGAGACCCCTCGTATCGCCTCCCGTCACTTCACCGTTAACGACCGATATGGAACGGCGCGCCCGCGAAGTACTTGATGGCACCAAAGTTGAAGGGCGCACCCCGTCGACGACTCCGGCGAAAGAAGTCCTTGAACGTTCCAACGCCCGCGAGGAAATGCGCAAGCAAGCAGTCGAGGAAACCCGCCGTGGTCTCCCGCAGACTGCAACGACTGGTCAACCCGGCACCCTTGCCGAGGAACAGCAACGAAAAGCCCAGGAGGAAGTGGACCGCCAAAAAAATCTTGAACGCATCGAAATGGAAGTCCAGCGCGCAAAACTCGCGCGCCAACAGAAAGAAGCCGGAAAGACGAATGTTCCAGTGCCGGCGATCGCAGCCGCGCAGACCAACGCTCCAGCGCTTGCGACCGCTCCGACAAATGCTCCTGCCGTCGAGGTTGCGGGAACTTGGACGAACGCTACAGCCGCGGCTGTCAAAACGCCTGCGCCGGCGGTCCAGCCCGAGCCAGGTCCGGCGCTAGCGGCTGATCAGGAAGCCAAAGCGCGCGCTTTGCTCGAGCAGATGCTCAAGGAGCCGGCCCCATCGCCGACACCCGTTCCGAAACCCCCACCTGCAGCACCTATTGTTAAATCCGCGCCGATTCCAACGCCGGCGCCCGCGCCTGCTCCCGCACCTTCAACCGCTGCGACCCCGTTCCCGGTGAAACCAGCACCCGTCATCCCTCCGCAACCTGTCACTCCTCCACCAGAGCCAAAGCCGGTTATCACCCAACAAATCCCCCCGCCAATTGTTACACCGGCTCCGACACCGGCGCCCATCACAGCGCAGCCAA
>DATENK010000108.1:0-6819 GCA_035275085.1 Verrucomicrobiia bacterium
TCCAACACTTCATCAATCGGTTTCCCCATTCTTAATCTTAATCCTGATCCTTCTTAATCTCTTACAAAATCACCAGATCATCCCGATGCACGACTTCAACCCCGCGCTGTTCCTTCAAGTCCTTCGAACCAAACCGCACGATCCCGCGCGCGAACTCCGTCCCATTCAAATCGCAAATCCTCACCACTTCCCCGGCATCAAACGTCCCTTCGCTCCTTGCGACACCCGGCGGCAACAGACTCTTGCCGCCCTCCCGCAGCGCGCGTTTCGCTCCATCGTCCACAAACAGCGATCCGCGCGGATGATGGAAAAACGCGATCCAGCGTTTGCGCCCTTTCAGTTTATTTGTCTGCGGCACGAACAACGTGCCTTCCGCTTCACCGCCCACCACACGCGCCAACACCGCCTTCTTTTTTCCCGACGCGATCACCAGCGGAATTCCAGCGCGCACCACAATTTTCGCCGCCTGAATTTTCGATGCCATTCCGCCCACCGCCGTTGCGCTGTTGGTCCCACCGGCCATCCCTTCGATCTTTTCGTCGATCGCTTCAATCACCGGAATCGTTTTCGGGTCCGCCTTGCCGAAATTCTCAATCACCCCGTCCACCGTAGTCAGGATTACCAGCAAGTCCGCCGGCAATAACGACGCAACCAACGCCGAAAGCTTGTCGTTATCCCCAAACCTCAGTTCCGTGAAAGAAACTGCGTCGTTCTCGTTGATGATAGGCACCACACCGCGCTGGAGCAGGGCAACCAGCGTGTTGCGCGCATTCAGGTGCCGGTCGTGGTCTTCAAGGTCGTCGTGCGTCAACAGCACTTGGGCCACACGCAAATCATGCTTCGCGAATAGCGCCTCGTACGTCGCCATCAACCGCGTCTGCCCAACCGCGGCGCATGCCTGCAAATCCGCCAGTTCCGACGGGCGACGCTCGAAGCCAAGGGCGCCCATCCCCGCGCCGACTGCGCCGGAAGTCACCAGCACGATCTCTTTGCCCGCCTGCCGTTGCGCCGCCACCTGCGCCACCAATTGCTCGACCTGCTGCGGGTCCAACTGCTTGCGCGAATCCGTCAGCACGCCAGTGCCGAGCTTCACCACCATGCGTGAAACATTCTTTAAAACTTCGCCGCGCATGAACGATTCAATAGGCTCGACACCCCCCGGCGGCGCAAGCAGATTTTCAACACGCCACATGCCTTGAGTGTATCCACCTGAACAGGCTCCCCTCCAATCCCGCGTAAAGCCGACATCCCTGTGGGCAAGTACGGAGCTTTCCAGGTCCCCCCGGGGAAGGGCACCTCGCAACAGTTGCCTGGTGCGCCCGGATTTCTTCCTTCGCGTGAATTTGTGTGTTTCGCGGAGAGATACTCTGTTTTTCTTTTGACAGCGTTACCCTATACGGTATTCTTGCATCCAGTATGACCGGGGTCATCTCATGCATCTGGATGGATCGCAGTCAGCAAATCCCTGAACCGCGAACTCCGAAGCAGCGGTTCTAACGCCTATTGACGCGTGAAGTTTTTCAATCCCATAACGGTTCAGTTTCGCATCTGGAGCATCCCGGAGCTCTTTTCCGCGACGCTGCCGGGGCTTGCGAAGACTTAGGAGGAGCTACGAGGAGCTACGAGGAGCTATGAGGACCTTAAAAATATGAAAACCCATTTGCCCTGCATTCCTCGGCTGAAGGCCAAACACAGCCGCGCTCGTACCGGCGAGATCGGCATCATTCTTCCCACGATTCGCCCCATCTCATGCGAACCTTTCATCTTGCTTCGAATAAGCGGCGCTGTAACGCTGTCCTTTCAATAATCATGCAAACACTGCGTCTACTGCTCATCCTGGCGTTCTCATCGGCACCTTTCATCGCGCCAGCCCAAATGGCTGCCGATCAGCTCAAGGTGTTGAAAGATTTTCGTGTGGACCTCCTTTATACCGTTCCTAAAACGGACGAGGGATCCTGGGTGGCGATGACGGTCGATCCGAAGGGCCGGCTGATCGTCTCCGACCAATACGGCAAACTTTATCGCGTGGTGGTGCCGGCGATTGGCTCAGCCGAAGCGCCAAAAATTTCTTCGATCGAAGCGCCGATCGGCCAGGCGCAGGGACTTCTGTACGCTTTCGACAGCCTGTACGTGATGGTCGCGAACAAGGCGTATGAAGGGCAGGGGCTTTATCGCGTGCGCGACACCGATGGCGACGACCAATTCGATGAAGTGAAGCTGTTGCGGAAAATCGACGGCGGCGGAGAGCACGGCCCGCACGCCATCCTCCTAGCGCCGGACGGCAAGTCGCTCTACATCATCGCGGGCAACCAGACCAAGCTGACCGAGATGAGCAGCTCGCGCGTGCCGCGGCATTGGAGCGAAGACCATTTGCTGCCGCGGTTATGGGACGGCAACGGTTTCATGAAAGGCGTGCTCGCGCCGGGCGGCTGGGTCGCGCGCATCGACCCCGACGGGAAGGAATGGGAACTGATCGCTAACGGCTTCCGCAACGAATACGACGCCGCCTTCAATCACAACGGCGACCTGTTCGCTTTCGATGCGGATATGGAATGGGACATGAACACACCGTGGTATCGCCCCACGCGCGTTTGCCTGGTTGCCAGCGGCGCGGAATTCGGCTGGCGCTCCGGCGCGGGCAAATGGCCGGCGTATTATCCTGACAGTCTGCCGGCTGTTGTGAACATTGGCCCTGGCTCGCCAACGGGTGTGACCTTCGGGTACGGCGCGAAGTTCCCGGCTAAATATCAGGAAGCGTTTTACATTTGCGACTGGAGCTACGGCAAACTGTACGCCGTTCACCTGAAGCCGGAAGGTTCGGCCTATCGCGGCGAAGCTGAGGAATTTGTGACGGGCTCGCCTTTGGCGCTGACGGACGTTGTGATCAATCCGTTGGATGGCGCAATGTATTTCGCCGTCGGCGGACGAAAGACGCAATCGGCGCTTTATCGCGTGACTTATACCGGTTCCGAATCGACCGCCGTGGCGAAAGCCGACAATGCCGGCGCGCGCGAACGCGAGATTCGCCGCAGGCTGGAGAGCTTTCACGGCCATAAAGATCCGAAAGCGATCGCTGAAGCGTGGCCGTACCTCGGGCACAAAGATCGTTTTCTGCGCTTCGCGGCGCGCATCGCCCTTGAACATCAGGACGTCGGCCTCTGGCGCGATAAGGCCCTCGCGGAAACCGACCCTGAAGCGTCGATCACGGCGTTGATCGGGTTGATTCGTTCCAGCGCGCGCGATCAATTCCATCGGAAACCTTCGGACCCCGCGGTCGATCCGGCATTGCTTCAGCGTGTAGTCGCTTCACTGGACCGCATTGCCTGGAAAAAATTGAGTGAGCCGCAGCAACTCGAATTGCTCCGCGCGTACAGCCTTGCTTTCGTGCGCCTCGGCAAACCTGAATCGAAACTGCGCGATCAGATGATCGCGAAATTCGATCCACTGTTTCCGGGGAAGTCCCGCGAGTTAAATTCGGAACTGGCGCAAATGCTGGTTTACCTCGAAGCGCCCAGCGCGGCCAACAAGCTGATGGCCATGCTCCGCAAAGCGCCCACGCAGGAGGAACAAATGGATTACGCGCGCGACCTGCGCGTGTTGAAGACCGGTTGGACGATGGACCAGCGACGGGAATATTTTGGCTGGTTCGTCAAAGCCGGCGGTTTCCGCGGCGGCGCGAGCCTGGGCGGCTTTCTGCGCGATATCAAGGCCGATGCAGTTTCGAATCTCACCGAAAGCGTTCGCGCCGAATTGCAGCCAATCATCGACCTGAAGCCGGACAAAACAATGCGGTTTGCGTCGCTGGGCGAGCGCACCGTTCAGAAGGAATGGACCGTGGAGGAACTCGACCGCCTGATCGCCAAAAAAATGAAGGACCGCAACTTCGATCGCGGTCGCGAAATCTTCGGTTCGGTGGGTTGTTTCGCGTGCCACCGGTTCGCCAATGAGGGCGGCGCGATTGGGCCGGACCTTACGGGCGTGGCGGGCCGTTTCAGCGCGCACGATTTGATCGAATCGATCATCGACCCCAGCAAGGAAGTTTCGGATCAATACGCCGCGATCGTGATCGAAAAGAATGACGGCACGGACGTCACCGGCCGTATCGCAAATTTGAGCGATAACAACATCATGGTAAACGCGAACATGTACGATCCCAACGACATGGTGCGCGTCAACCGCAAGGACATTAAATCCATCCACCCTGCAAAAGTTTCCATGATGCCGACCGGCCTGCTGAACGTGCTAAAGGAAGATGAAATCCTCGACCTCATGGCCTTCCTCCTCTCGCGCGGCGAACGCGACAACAAAATGTTCAGCAAGCGTTAGCGCCCGTCGGCGAGGAATGCCAAAAGATCGCGCAACTCGTCCTCACTAAGTTGGTTGAGAAGTTTTGAGGGCATGAGGGATGACGATTGCGGGTTGATCGCACGGATTTTCGAACGCGGAACGCGCTGGACCTGATCGCGGTCGGCGAGGGTTATAGTCTCGGCATCCTGGTCGGTGATGAAACCGGTCAGTGGCGTGGCGTCGGCGAATTCGATCTCGACGCCTTTGAAGCGATCGGCCACCTGTTTCGACGGATACACTAGGGCGTCGGCAAGTTCGGTTTTGGTGAGCCGCTGCCCGATTCCTGCGAGATCCGGTCCGAAGAACCTGCCCTCGCGACCGGGGGTTACGCCGCCGCCGTGGCATGAGTTGCATTGCAGCGCTTCGTAGACTTTGCCGCCGCGCTGCGCATCGCCACCTTTGGCAGCGAGGATGAATTTATGAATATCTTCATCGGATTTTTCCGCTCTTAGGGGCGCCGCTTGCGATTCGGTAATCGGAACCTCGGCACCGGGAATTCGTTTCAACGCCTTAACGATTTTCTTTTTTACGTCGGGCGAATTCTCGGCCTTGTACATCGCGGTTAGTTCGGCTGGCCCGAGCGAATTGATCAAGACGTTGCCCATAAGACTCGTGAGTTGGATCCTGTTGCTCGCGCGCATGAACGCGTCACGGTGATTGGCCGCGAACTCGCTCAGCGTCGTTTGCCAGAAGGCGGGAAATTCCACACCTTTGCCGCTGAACTGCGCGAACCACCCTTCTTGCGTTTCCAGAAACCAATTCAGCAATCGCGTTTCCTGGTCCGTGTTCCAACCCTGGCGCAAGCGCGCGATCGCTTGCGCGATGTGGAACTGGGTCACGTGGTTCGTCTCGCTTTCCAATTCGCGCAGGAGCAGAGGAAAGGCTTCAGCGATTCGGAACTCACCCATCAACCTGATCTTTTCCCATCGCACGTTGCGGTCCGCATCGGGAAAGTCGCTGAGCAAAAAATTGCCAGCGTTCCTCGCGGGAAATAGATGGATTACGCGGAGAAGGTCCAGTTGATCTTCGACCGAAAGCTTTTGAGACAGCAGTGCTCGAATCGTCTTCTGAGCTTTGTCGGCGGGAACCTGTTCACGGCGGAGCATGCCCACGACCAAGGCACGCATTTGCGTTTGTGGATAGGGCCGCGCAAGCGCCTGATCCAGCCATTCAGAAATCGGATGATGGGCGAGCGCGCACATGGCGACATAACGCACGAGGCGTTCGGGATCATTGAGCGCCTCAATGAGCGGCCCGCGCGCTTCGGGAACAGGCCAGCGCGTGAGTTCTTCCGCAGCCCGGCGTCGTACAAAAGGATCGTCGTCAGCCAAAAATTTCAAAAGCCCTGGAATGTCGCCGAGTTGCCCGAGGCGACGCGCTTCGGTGGCACGCCTTTCCCAGGAGCTAAGCGTTCCTCTAAGAGGGTTGAGGGTCTGGGGCTCGCAAGTGATGCGCCAGATGCCTTGGTTATGATCGGACAAGTAAAGACTGCCATCGGGTGCGATGGCGATGTCGACAAGCGCGAAGCTAATGCGTTTGCCGTTTGCGTCGCGGGCGTTGGGTTTCGGACGAGCCAGTGTTTCCATGCTGGCGGTCCAACCAGCACCTTTGCGTTTCATGAAAAAGGCGATAAGCCGGCCGGAGGTGGAGTATTGGTCGTTGGACTCGCGCTTCCAGCGGTAGTCGCAAACGAGAAACGCATCGCGGTATTTTTGCGGGAGCAAGTCAGCTTCGTAAAAAACGCCCCAATTCGGCGAACCCCGGCCGACATCGAGAATGCCCGGAAGATTATCGATGTAGTACGGCGGGTAAGCGCCAACTTCCTGCCAGCCTTGATCGCCGCCGATGGTCCAATGATTTAGACGGACCGGCCGATACCATGGGAGGCCGACGTGCCATTCCATGTCGCTATCAAAGCTGAACAGTTCGCCGAGATAATTCATCCCGAGGCTCGGGGGATTGCGGCCTCCGCTCGCAATACACTCCCACTTCTTGCCATCAGGCGAAATGCGGAAGACAGATGCTTCGCGCTCGAAGATCCCCGGTGAGTTGCTTTCGGTAATGTGCAAGCGATCGCGAATGCCGGAACCGTTTCCCGCCATCAAGTAGATGTGATCGTCCGCACCGCGAAAGATGGTGTGCGCGTCGTGATCGCCGCCGGTGTTAAGTTTTGCGCCGAGCCTTCCGCGATGGACGAGCGGGCCCCCGGATTCATATCCTTCAAATAGTTGCAAACCATCGCCCCCTACGGCATACAATCGATCACCCCAAACCAGCAATCCTTGCGGCCCGCGCGGGCCGAGGCCGGTGGCGATGACCTCGTATCCGTCATACGCGCCATCATTGTCGTTGTCGTTCAGACGTCGCACGGCATTGCCGTCGCCGACCAGCAAGCGGCCTTGCGCATCAAAGCACAAATCATAACTGCCGCCCGAGAGCTCTTGTCCCGCAACGCGGCGGATGTGGAAGTTA
>DATENK010000109.1:0-4464 GCA_035275085.1 Verrucomicrobiia bacterium
TCCGGCTTTCAACATCAGCGAAAAACTTCATCACGCCCCTAATTGAAATACCTGAAATCGGGTACGACTTTGAAACTCAAAACGAAGCCAAGACCATCGATAAGCATCTGGCAAGGTTCGGAAGGCGACTTGAGGCAAACTGGCGGTTTGGCAAGTCGTTCCTAGATCTTAAATTGGTCGAAAGTCACCACCGGATGGAGGATGGCAGGCACCCACTCACATATATATTCGACGAAATAGGTGACCGCAACTGCAGTGCGGTCCCGGTGACGGGCATAGCTCGTAATGATGCATATCAACGGGCGGTCTCTGAAATAGTGCAACGGAACGGGAATCAGCTGTGCGTCCGAGTAGCACTTGAAGAGGCAGCTGACGCGAACGTAGGGGCTGGGATCACTGAGCTGTTATCTTTTCACAGAACGACTCCAGAGAAATGCGACTGTGTGCTTGATTTGGGAGCACCTAACTTCGAGCCTATTGACGGATTTTCAGCACTCGTGCAAGGCGTTATCGAACACATGCCGCACCTTTCGGAATGGCAAACATTCACACTGGTGGGCACAGCCTTCCCGCCTTCCATGGGAGACCTCAGCGAAGGCGCTGCAACATGCCCACGACATGAGTGGGCGTCGTATAAGACCGTTGCAAAGAACTTGGCGTTCCGAGACTTGCGCGTGCCGACATTTGGCGACTACGCAGTGAATCATCCCAATGTTCTTATGGGCGATATGAGGCGTATTACGCCAGCGACTAATATTCGTTACACCATTGACGATGCATGGCTCATAATCAAGGGCAAGAGCCGGAAATATGGCTATCAACAATATAAAGGCCTATGCGAAACGCTAATACGTCGTGAGGAATACATGGGCGCATCTTTCTCGACGGCTGACGCGTATATCGCCAAGTGTGCACGCGGTCAAGAAAAGACAGGGAATCCGACAAGATGGCGTAGAAATGCCACTAATCACCATATCGAGAAGGTGTTGCGGGACGTCGCCAATTTTTGCGATTCTTCAGGGCTTGGGTGACTACCGTCTTCAGTGTCGATAGCTCGAGACCATCAGCCAGCTGCTTATACAATTCAGCACGCGGATGCTTTAGAGAGCGAGGGCTAGCGCCCAGCGCCTTCAGTATCTCGGCAGCTTCGTCTTTCCATAAGAGCTGGGCAATGGCTACGGGGGACTGGTATGTGTTTTCTGATCCCACGCGTGCTTGCCAAAAAGTGATTCCATTAGCCTCGCTAGGGAGGCAGACGTAGATGCCCCAGTGCGATGGAACCGTCCGGATTACCTTGCGGAGGTGTCGAGGAGCAACGACGATGGAAGTGGTTTCGAAGACGGCATCATAAGCTCTGACCTGGCGTTTCAGTCGAGCGAGCGAATCCAAATGGCTCTTGATTTCATATCCAGAGAGCTTCCCGTTTATGACCGCTATGTCTGCACGGCACTCTCCGTGATTGAGACCCAACTCGTCTACGACGAGCGTCTTCGGGCATGCGTGATCGCTACTTAGCACTTGCCCGTGAAAATTCTCACGAATTAATGAGTCGTTCATTCTCGCGCCTAAGCCGAATCTCATGAAAACACTGGCCGTAGGCAAGCGATACCGATGCAGCAACTCTGATTCCAAGGCGGAAATGCTTCGATTGCTCATAGCTGTGTGAAATTCAAGGGAATGTTGGCGTGCGCATCGGGATTCGGGACGTAGCGGCGGAAGGCGGATTCGACGTCGGCGAGCATGTAGCCGCGGGCACTACTGTCCCCGTGGCGGAAGTATTTGGGACGGATGCCGAGTTCGCGCATTCGGCCGGCGAGCCAATACTCATTGATCTCGCGCCCGCGGCGGAGGTCTTCCCAGGCGCGGTCGTGGCGGGGATTGAGGGTGGCGATGATGTCGCGGCTGAGGATGCGGTCGGCGTTGGCGGCGAGCATGAGGGCGCGGATGTCGCGGAGGAAGTAACCGATGAGGGTAAGTTCGTCCTTGTCGGCGGCGCTGAGTTTGAGGGCGGCCTGGCGCGCGATTGCGGGCCAGTCGCCGCTGGCGAGGTCGGCGATGGCGAGGAGCGGTTCCCAGATGTCTGCGGCGCGATCGTTGAGGGCGCTCGGGATATCGGGCCGGGCGCTGGCGATGGCGTCGCGGTGCTGGTGAACGAAGGCGGCGCAGCGTTTGCGGAATTCGACGGCGTTCAATTGCCTGAGGCGCTCGCACCGTTCGCCCGGGAGCTTGCGTTGCATGGTGATGATAATGCAGCGGTCGGCAAGGGTGTCGGGGAGGCGGCCGATGGCGGCCATGACTTTGGGGCACCAGCAGGAGTATTGGGCGAAATCGATGGCGCTGTATGACCCATCAGCGCGCCGATTGGCCCATTGGCCGAATTCGGCGGCTTGCAAGGACACTCGCCCGCCCGAGTTGCGGTCGGACACGCGGAGCACGTAGGCGTTGTCCTTGCGGTAACCGGCGTTGAGAATGCCGGCGAGTTCGTCGCGGCCGTGGAGGAAGGTATCGGCTTCGTCGATGAGGAGCGTGGGGCTGGTTTCCTGGATCACTTTGAAGAGGGCAGACGGGCTGATGTTCGAGGCCGTGAGGGAACGATTGGCGAGGCGCCCAAGCAGCTCAAGCAAGGTGGTTTTGCCGCAACGTTTTTCCGGCGAGATGACACCGATGTAAGTGGTGACCTGGCGCAGCGTGAAGGCGTAGGTATGTATGACCCAGAGTGCGAGTGTTTCGGCGGCCATCTCGGGGAGGACAATGTGGCGACTGATGAGGTCGCGGAGGTCGGAGAGGATTGGGCCGGGGTCGGTGGTAACGTCGTTATCAGTAATCAGTGATCCGGAATGAGTGGTCGGTGATGCTTTCGGTTTGGGTTCCGAGGCTTGCGGCTTGGGTTTGGGAACGGGTGACGTTGCCCTGCCGGCGAGGAGAGCGACGAGACGCTGGCGATGTTCGTGAAGTTCGTCGCGAGAAGTGGCTGCATGGATCGGTGGATGGTTGGATGAATGGATTTCTCCTGACGCATCACTGGATGGCGGATGGGTGATGCTGGACGTGGGATCGACGATGCTGGGTGATGGATTTTGAATAGTCAGTGGTCCATTGTCAGTTGCCGGTGAGGGTTGCGAATCGGAAACGGACGGCCGGAGGTCGCTGGGACTGGCCGACGTGGACGTCGGCGTTACGAGAGGGGTCACGGGTTTGGGCTTAAGAGCGGGTGGTGGTTGATCGTGCTGCGGCTGGGCTTTGCCACAGCCGCGGTCCGGCGCGATGGTGCGGAGCACTGGCGGGCCTGAGGTGTAGGCGTCGACGAGGGAGTTTGGCGGGAAAAGGGTTTTGCGAAATTCGTAGAGTTCCGCAGAAGTGAAGCCCAGGCCGGCTTTCCAAAGGAGACTGGCGGCGACGTCGATGGGGTCGTGCCGGAGGGCATGGTGGACGCGCTCAGTAAGATCCGATGAGAGCCCGGCGAGACGCTCGCAGATGTCATTGATTTGCTCTGGCGAGGGTTGGTCGTAGTCGCGTGGAACTCTTGGGCGCTCGGGGCGACAGGGTTCCTGACCTGGAAGCGTGAGTGGCGCCCAGTGGTAAAAGCTGATGAGGTCATCCTGAGTATAATCGCGGAAGTGGTGCGTGTGAAGAAGTTCGAGGGCGTCGTGATAAAGGCGCCGGATGCAGAGATCCAGAACGCGCGCGCGAAGGGGGTGGAGAACGTCTTCGAGGTAATATTTGGGATATCGACGGGGCGGTGTTTCGGGAGGCTGTACGCTGGAGGCTGGAAGCGGCTTTTTGATAGGCTTGGTTTTCATAATTTTTGAAGCCATTGTATCAAGGGGGGTAGGACAAAAACTGTCCGACCCTCAAAGTACCGAAAAATAAATTTTGAGAGTGAATTGGGCCGGATTTCTTGAGATTTGAGAGGGGCTATGCATTGCATCAGTCAGGAAATCTGTGACCGTGCCGGGTGGGTTCGGCGGTGAAGCCACAGCGGTGTCGCCGCTGCGCTCTGCCACCGCAGTCCATATATCGCATGGGTACGCTTTATAAAGTTTCGGTGCCGGTTTCGACTGACCGGGAGAACGCGATGGTGGCATGGATGGAGGGAATTTTCGGGCTGGCGGGGTATGTAGAGACCGATCTTGAGACGGGTACGACGTGCGTAAGCGTGTTTTTGGAGGAGGCGCCCTCTCGGGCGACGCTCAAAAAGATGCTGCCGCGATTCACGGTGCGGAAATTGCGACCGCAGAATTGGGCGGAATCGTGGAAGCGGCATTTCAAGCCTATTGAAATTGGAGCAAAGCTGTTAATTAAGCCGAGTTGGAGCCGGCGCAAAGCGAAGGCGGGACAGCGGGTTATTGTATTGGATCCGGGGCTGAGCTTCGGGACCGGCCAACATCCGACGACGCGCTTCTGTCTCGCAGAGATCGTCGCGGCCCGGGATGAGCGTCGTGCACAATCATTTCTGGACGTGGG
>DATENK010000110.1:0-10034 GCA_035275085.1 Verrucomicrobiia bacterium
GAGAAACCGACGAGTTGTTCGAGCAGTTCTTTGTCGGCGGTGTACGTGGTGATCATTTCAGGCCGGCTCTCGAGCAAGGGCCGGTATTCTTCGACCCATTTGGGTGGGAGCAGGACGGAGACGACCGGCAGCGGACTTTCCAGCAGGCGGCGGACGACCTTTTCGCCTTCGGCAACAAAGATCTGTTGCACGCGATGCGTATCGGAACGGCGCATGGTGCGATAAGGCTCAAGGTCGGGAGAGTCGAGGTGGGTGATCGGCTGGACCTTAAACATCGATGCAAATGGCTTCCGCGAGGGTCTGATCAATCAGCTTCTGGTAATCGGGGAACAGGCGCTGCTCGAGTTCCGTGAGGATGGAGTGGCGCGAACGGGTGCGCGGATGGCGGCTGATAATCGCGCAGCAATCTTTGTAAGGTTGGATTGATTCCTGATAGGTGCCGATCTGCATCGCGAGATTTACGATCTCCTCTTTGTTGAAGGCGATCAGCGGGCGCAGGATCGGCATCTCAACCGCCTGCGAGGTGCTGACCAGATTCGGCAGGGTTTGGGAGGCAACCTGGGAAAGATTATCGCCGGTAACGATCGCTTGCGCGCGGATTTTGCGCGCGAGGGTCTCGGCGACGCGCGCCATGAAACGGCGAAAGAGGACCAGGTCGTATTCAACTTCCTGGCCGGAAGCGACCACGGCGACGTCGAATTGCGTGTAAGGCACCAGGAACAGACGCGAACGCATGGTGTAACGGCGGAGTTGTTGGGCGAGACGCCAGACTTTGTAGTCGCGGGCTTCGTCCTGTTGCATGGAAGTGGCGGTGAAGTGCAGGAAATCCACACGACAACCGCGCTTGGCCATGAGATAGGCGGCGACGGGCGAATCGATGCCGCCGGAGAGCAAGGTGAGCACGCGACCGGCGGTGCCGGCGGGCAGTCCGGCCGGGCCTTTGAGTTTGTTGCTGAAAAGAAAGCTGCCTTCGGGACGGATTTCGACCTGAAATAAAGTGTCGGGATTTTCGAGGTTCACTTTTTTCCATGACGTGTTGTCGATGATGAGCCGGCCGAAGCGTCGTTCCAGCTCGACGGAGGTGAGGGGCACTGCCTTTTCGGCGCGTTTGACGCGAATGCAAAAGGTTTTGCCGGGCGTGAATTCGTCTTTTGCGAGTGCGATCACCCGTTGCTCGAGATTGCCGAGATCTTCGTCGCGTGAATCGAAAGTGAAACGGCGATGCGGCAGCGGTTTGGTGACGGCGAGCCACGCGATACCAAACACTTCGCGGAGGCCTTTAACGCAAACGTCGATATGCTCGGCGCTCGCATCGGGCGGGACGGCGATCGACAGAAAGCCAGGTTTTTCTTGAAGCGGCCAATTCAACGAGAGCTCCCGAAGCTTGCGGCGGATATTGGCCCGCAATTGACGTCGAAACAGCGGCTGATTGCGCCCCTTCAGGGCGAGTTCGCCGTAGTGAATTAGAATGGCCTTTTTGCTTTCCAGGTTCAACGACGAGAGCTTACCAGCCTGGGAAATCCGACTCCAGCCCGCAGGAGCAGACCGGATTTTGAAAGCAGCGGCACTTCATCTTATTATCGCTGCATGTCAGAATTGAGACCTTTGCCTCGATTATGGGCACTGAACCCTAGAGACGCGCCCAGCGCGAACCCTAGAATCCGCAAAAAATAATCGACCGCAACCGTTGCAATGGATGGCCGACCGCATGCTTTAACTCGTCGTGAATTGGAATTTGTTGATCTTTACAAATTTGGCCTTGTAAACACCTGCAGACCAAGAAATAATCGTGCTTAATACGTTCGCAAAACCTCGCCTTTTTATGCATAGACGCATTTTGGTATTGGCGGCCTGGATAGGCGCCGCTCTCGCGTTCCCGACCCTCAGCGCACTGGCGCAGACCCCTGCTATGAGCCTGACGGTCAGCAACAATGGCACGAAAGTGGTGCGTTGGGGGCCGCTCGTGCCAGGCTTGGACACGATCGACTTCAAGGCCGGCCAGACACTGACTACCCTGAGCAACGTGAGTTCGCTGTTCATCAGCAAAACGCACGCGGGTTACGTGTATAGCGTCAGCAACCAACTTCCTTCTCAGTTTTATACGGTCCGCCTTGGGCAGATGTCGCAAAGCAACCTGGTGAGCGCGAATTTGCTGAATCGCATCGCCTATGGGCCCACCCCAGACGAGCTGGAACGGCTGGCGGTGATCGGACCGGACGCTTACATTAATGAACAGTTGGCCCCTGAGAACATTCCGTTCTCGCTGGATAATTATGTCTCAGCCACCACCAACGCTGTGCCCGTTCCCTCCAGCGTGTGGCGATTTGTGACCGTTACCGGAAACGTGGCGAATGGCCAAAACCCCTTATATCTCTATCTTCGCGAAGTACCGGGGCAAGTCAGCGTCGATGCCGTGGAGTTTTATTATCGCTGGATTTTCACCGGAGTCACGAACACCGCCGGAACCGTCACAACGTATATTACCACGAACCTCACCACAAACATGGTGGTGAATGGCGACTTCGAACAGCCGCTCGGTACTGAATGGAACTTCGATGGAACGAGTCATGATGGTTCCTATCGCGACCTCAGCACGGCTGGCACCGGTCTGGCCAGTTTGCGCCTGGTGGCATCAGCTCCGGGCACTGGCAATGGCAATTCCGTTCGCCAAACACTTGCTGCGACGCCTGTTAATGCCGGGACCACCCGCGGCACGAATGGCAGCGGCCAGATTTGGACCAATACCATTTCTCTTCGCGGCATCCTGAAGTTCGCGTATTTGCAGACTTCAAATTCTCATTACCTCACGATCCGAACCTCCGGCGACACCACGGTGGGCTCTGGCAACGATTCCCCTGATCCAGCCGAGTGGGTGTACGCAACGGCGACGGGAACAGCGACGGGAACCCCCATCTTTTATGTTTATCTAACTGATGTTGGCGAAGCGTACATTGACGACCTCAAACTGGTGGCCGGTTCGGTACCCGGGGTGGGACCGAACTTGCTGGTGAACGGCGACTTCGAGCAGCCATTTTCGACGGGTTGGCAGGCCAGCGCAAACTTCAATACGTCCTATGTCGACCCAACGATGGCCCATTCAGGCGCAAGCAGCCTGCACCTTATCGCGACGCGCGCCGGCGCCGGCGCAGGCAACGCGGTCACCCAGAATGTTTCAGTCGTGAACGGGCAAACGTACACGGTGAGCTACTGGTACCGGCCTGACCCGCGAGGCAAGTCATTGATCGTGCGGCTCTCCGGAAGCATTTTGCAAAGCAGCCCCGATACGCAACCGGCAATTATTCATCGTCGCCTCGAGAACACGGATTTCAGCGCAACGCTCGACGACATGCGCGCATGGCACTGCAATAATGCCGTCGCTTCACCGCGCCAACTGCTCGAAGTTTTGCTCCAATTTTTCGAGAACCATTTCGTAACGCAGCACTCTAAAACCTCCGATTACTTTGACCAATTCTACGACGGCTTGCAAAACCAGGTGGCGACCGATCTGGAATATCGAGAGATTTCGCGCTGGCGTGCGGCGCTGATGAACCCGAACTGCACATTCTATGATTTGCTGAAGATTCACGCCGAG
Organism: Verrucomicrobiia bacterium; assembly: GCA_035275085.1. Lineage (GTDB taxonomy): Bacteria > Verrucomicrobiota > Verrucomicrobiia > Limisphaerales > DATENK01 > DATENK01. The sequence goes on from DATENK010000110.1 coordinate 3,593, forward strand.
AGCCCAGCGCAAATCATTTACCTCGACACCGTAGGCAGCCGTGCCGACGGAAACAATGTCGCGAACGAAAACTATGCCCGCGAGTTGTTCGAGCTGTTCACCATGGGCGTCGACAACGGCTACGACCAGCAGGATATCGTGGCAATGTCGCGCGCGTGGACAGGCTGGCGGGTCCGGATTGTAGATCGGGCGCAGGTGGATAATCCGTTTGCTCCGCAATCGCGCGAGTATGGGCGTTATCCGGGCGTCGGCTTCAATGCGGTCTCCAATATCATTGGCCTTTGGACGTTTGTGTTTGATAACACGCTGCACGGCACGAATCGCGCGCCCATCTTGTCGAACTGGGACACGAATTTTCCTGCCACCAATCCGAGACCCCTGGCGGGCGAAGCGGGAAAGAAAAAATACCCGTCTCGTTTTGGCAGCCCCTGGGCTAACACTTCATATCAACTTGTGATTCCGCCGGGCCGCACAAGTCAGGAAGCTGCGATTCTGGACGGATATGATGTGATTCGCCATCTGTCGACGAACCTGTTCACTGCGGAATTCCTCAGTGTGAAGCTCTGCCGGTTACTTATTCATGATGACTTTGTGCACGGGGTGTATGACTACACGGACGCGGATCGCTCACGCGAAGCCGAACTGATTCGACAATGCATTCTCGCCTGGGACACGCCGGGACCGGGAACGGTCGCAGGGCGCGGCAACATTCGGCGCGTCCTTCGCACGATCCTGAATTCGGATCTGTTCCGCGAGTATTCTGCTCCCCTGCAGAAGGTGAAAACGCCGCTGGAGTTTGTGGCCAGTTCGGTTCGTGCGTTGCGGTCCGTAAATCCCGATGGCTCGGCGACCGGGAGTACCGATGGATATTCGTTCATCAACCCACTGAGCCGGATGGGAGTGATGAGTCTGTTTAATCGCGCCGAGCCGGACGGCTACCCGGAATACGCGGCGGCATGGATCAGCGCCGGCACCCTGGCGGAAAGAGTGCGTTACATCCAGATGCTGCTTACGGCACCCGGCAGCCGGTCAACGAGCGATGCTGGGAACAACATAGCCAATCCTGTCGCGTTGTTGAAAAAGAAGCTGCCGTCCTCGGCCTGGAAGAATGCAACAGCGGTGGTGGATTATTTCATAGGGATCATTTATCCCGGCGAAGGCCGGGCGAACCTGGACCAGTACCGAACGGCTGCGATTCAGTTCCTGAATACGCTGGACAACGGGACGACGGCGGATTCGTTCAGTAACTTGAGCGACACCAGCACTACGTACGACACGCGCGTACGGGGCATGGTGGCGTACCTGATGACCTTGCAACGTTTTCACGAACAATAAAGCATTTACAAATATGGAACATTATCACTTCAACATTCTGTCGCGGAGATCGTTCCTGGACAAATCAGTGAAGACCGGCCTGGCGGTCGCGCTCTCCACCCTCGTGGACATCCCGATGGTGATGAAACGCGCGCTGGCGGAAGGGAGCATTGGGCTGAACGGCAAAAAGCTCTTATTCATATGGTTGCGCGGCGCCAACGACGGGCTGAACTCTGTCATTCCAATTCTTGACCCGGCCTATGCGGGTTCGCGGCCGCTCTACACCAATAACACCCGGAATATCGGTGTGCCCACAGATCCGAGCGCAACCTACGGCAGCTCGGGCCCTGCAGATTTTCCGCTGGGGACGTCGACCGATACGTACGATTACAAGATGGCAATCAAGCTGGGCAACGGCTTTGCGGCGCTGCATCCGGCGCTGAAGTTCCTGGCGCCGGTCTACAACGCCGGCGACCTCGCGCTCATTCACCGAGTAGCTTATCCGCGGCAATCGCGCTCGCATTTCGATTCGCAAAATTACTGGGAGAACGGCTATCCGAACAACAACCTGGTCAAGGACGGCGTGCTTTATCGCACGATGCTCGAGTATATCCGCGATCAGGGTAGCGCTGCTTCGCCACTCACCGGTGTGTCCATCCAGAACTCACTGCCGCTAATCCTGCGCGGGTCCGATGCGCCCATGACCAATCTAACCGATCCCTTGCGGTACGACTTGCTGGGCATTCCAAACGACGCCAATGGCAACCTGAAGGCGACAAATTACATGAACGCCGCCAATGGTTATATCCTTCCCGATAAGCGCAACCGCAGTCTGCTGCAGCTTCAATACGAGAACCTGCGAAACACGTTGACGGTCTTCGCCGGAATCAATTTTACGGAAGCCGGGAACACGTATCGGGATGACGAAGTGACCGATGGTGACCAGGAGTGGGCGAATGGAAATGGTGGTCGCGGCTATTATCTGTTCCCAACCAACCAGAATAAAAACGGGGGCTGGCTGCGTCCCGGTGGCGCACAGGTAGCCAATAAGTATGCCGTGCCGACTAACCTGCAAGGCTTCTTCGGCAATTTGAAAGCTGCGGCGCTCGTTTTGAATCACACGGACGCGATTATTTCCGGGACGGAGTATGGTGGTTTCGATACGCACAGCAACCAGCAAACCGACATTACAAATGGCGCGCACCCGGGTCTGAACCGTGGAATCGGTTGGGCCATGTATGCGCTGCGCAAGTATTTCACGCTCTACGGCCGTGGCGGCTCGCAAGCGCTTCCCGGAGCCAAGTGCAATTGGAATGACGTGGTAGTGATAACCTTGTCCGAATTCGGCCGCACGACGATTCAAAATGACACTCTGGGGACTGACCACGCGGAAGCCAGCGTGATGTTTGTCGCGGGCGGCGGAATTCGTGGATACAACAAGACGCCGGGGCGCAGCGGCGTATACGGTTGCAGCCCGAGCGACAGCGTTCCATGGGTGACAGGCAACAGCGGCTCCATGTTTGGGGTCGATAACCGTTATCTCAAGCGCATCTATGATTTTCGCTCAGTGCTCGGTGAAGTCATCCGCAAGCACCTGGGCGCCAGCGATGCGCAATTGGGCCGCATCATCCCGGGCTACCTGGACGAAGCCAACCAGCACCTGCGGAACCCGGGTACGGTGCTCGCGCCAACGTATGACCGTATCAATACGGCTACGGCCGGTGAACCAGGTATATTGGCGTAAACATCACCAGGTTTCTCTGCCGGTCATGGCGCTTTCCGAATCGTGAGCGCATCAAGCTGCCGGGCGCGCGAGAACACCAACGCGGCGGCAATCGCGCCCCACAGCCCCGCAAACCAGAAAACAGGTTCAAGCCGATCGCCGGCGCGGTGCGCCATCAGGCCCGACGCGTAGTTAGCGCAAGTGGGCCCAAGTCCCTGACCAGCCAGCGATAGCAACGTTTGCGCTGTCGCGCGCGTTTCGATGCGCGCCATGCTGTTCACCAGCAGGCTCACGCCCATGTGAAAACAGACGATCACCGCGCCCGCCAACACATAACTGATTGATAGCGTCCAAGGCTCGTGCAGCAAGGCGTAGAGCACATGACGGAGAACGAGCGCGCCACAACCCATCAGCAGGACCGTGGCATAATTCCATCGCCGCAGCATCGCCGGTTGCCATTGGAACAGACAGATTTCGAACACCACACCAATCGCCTGCACGGGTCCGATCCATGGCCGGGGAACCCCCAAATCCTCCAGGTACGGCGGAGAATAATAGGTCAGGACCGAAAAGGATCCTGACACCAGGAACATGGCGGCGAGCAGCACCAGAAAATTCCGATCGTGGAACAGCAGTTTCACCGCGGGCACGTAAGCCATTCGCCGCGGGTCCGTGCCGATAGCGCCGGGGGGCGTATACGGCAGGAAGAAGCCCAGCACTGCCATGGCCACGCAACAGCCTGCGCCCACCCAGATCACAAATGTGAGATCCGAACGGCCTGACCACGCGAGCCAAAGTGAAAACGGGAGGAACGGCAAAATCCATCCGACCGATCCCCACGAACGCACAATCGCGAATTGATTTGGCGGGTCGTGCAAATGATGGAAGCTCAGCGCGTTGATCAGCGAGAGCGTCGGCGTGAAGCACGCAATAAAAAGCGTATACGCGATGGTCAGTCCCGTTACCGTCGTTTGCAACGCGAAGAACAGCAGCGCTCCCGTTGCGATCAGGTTCAGGACAACAAACAACCGATCTAACGCCAGGTAACGGTCCGCGAGCATCCCCCAGAAAAATGGCGCAACCAGTAAAGCCGCTGACGCGCATGCGAAGATGGTGCCGATCTGCCCCAATCCCAGGGCGCGATCCCGCAGCAGCAGCGTGACAAATGGCACCACGGCGCCGCCTACTGCGAACTGCAGCAGCATCGCGGCGCACAAAGAACGCGGGATTCTGGACGCGGCGCTCATCCGAGCGCCGACAGCTTGTCCAGCTAATGGCAAAAATCAACTCTTGTAGTGCATGCGACCCAAGAGCCGCTCAGAAGTCAACTTGTGCGCGCGCTTCCCAGATATGAGCGTAGCCTCGCTGGCCGTTTCGAGACAAATCGGCGTAAACGTAATTCAGCAACACCCGTGTATTTGGGTTCAAGTACCAGCCAAGCCCCGCGGTATAATCGGTCAGGCGGCCACCTCGGATCGAACCGTCATTCAGGTCGACCTGCGACACACGCGCCAGGAGTTCCCATGCGCCGAAACCGCTCCCATCGAGCGAAAAGTTCCTTTTCGGCCGCACACGATCCACTGTCCCGCTGGATTTGCGGTATGGCCGGTAGTCTCCGGTCAAAAAGTAGCTCGCGAATACATAAAAGCCGTTAAAAACCGGATCCGATGCAGACTCAGAATCATTCCAGTTTTGGAAATACTCCCCCTGAATCGACAGCGGGCCGAACGTCAGAAGCGCTTCAGCATTGGCCAGATAAGCCATATCCGTCGCAAAGGCGCCAGTGTCAACGTAGCGAGGAGCCATATGCGCTTCCGGGCGCGTGCGAAACCTCACCGTGTCGTTGTGCGGATTGATGACGCTGCCACCCACGCCGAGATGGAGATAACTTCGGCCGCCGGATGCTTCATCATACCAAGGCAAGCCAGTGACTCGGCCGGTAAAACGAGCATTACTCTCGATCGGAACAGCGTCCGCATCGTCCGGTTCATCATCGGCGAACCCGCCAAAGGCATACGTTAACCGTTCGTCAAAGAAGGTGTTCATCGTCAAGAGCCCGACGTTGCGGGCCGGGGAAAAGGCTTCAATCGGGGCGGCCCGCTCCATAAACGTAAGATAATTATCACTGGTCAACTGCTCCAGACTGAAGGGCTCGTACATCTGTCCAACCTGGACCAGACCAACAAAAGGGACCTTATTGACACCGAGGTACGCATCGGCAAATCGCACGTCTCCGCCGGCGAATTCCATTTGCAGGATGTAGTGCACGGGGATGCCCTGGTTGATCTCACCGCTCGTATAAAGCCGGACCCGCCGGAATTCGGTCGAAGTGACCGCGTCCCCTGCGGTCGCCTTGACGGCATCGGACTCCTCGAAACCTGCCACGTCGTATTGCAGGCGCCCGCCGATCTTGCCTTTAAAAGTCTTGCCGTCACCGGATTGGAAATTCAAACCCTCCTTCCAAAAAAATCGAACATCATGATCTGCCCAGAGTCCGGACTTTTTGGCTGCCGCGGACTCCGCGAGCCGAGCATCCGGTTGAGCCGGCGGTGGGTTGGTGGAAAGTTTTTTCAGCTGCTCATTTTGCTGCTGGAGTTCTTTGACTGCGCGTTCCAGCCTTTGAATACGCTCCTCTGAGGTCGCAGGTTGAGCCAGGGCGACAAAAGATCCACCAACCAGGCTGAGGCTGGCCAGCGCGAGGGAGAGATGCTTTTCTAATGTGGATATTTTCATAATCATGTTCGATGACTGTATCAACAAGGTTGTTACAGCAGAAAGAAGCTGAGGTTACAATTACGTAACATATTTTAATCGCTCAGGAGCGGCTTGGGTTGGCTGGGCGGGACACCGCCTGCGGCCTTGAGTAAAAGGTACTGCGCCCTGTTGAATTCGCCCACAGCATTCATGTATTCCTGCCGCAGCCTTGTCAGCTCTTGTTCGGCCTGGATTGTCTCCAGCACCACGCCCACGCCAAATTCTTTGCGTTCTCTTGCGAGACGAAAAGTTGCTTCCGCCGCGGACAAACCACGCTGCAGGATAGCTAGCTTGTCCGCCTCCGCCTCAGCTCGCGTGAAAGCTTCCACGACCTGCCGGAGGATATCGTCCATGACCTTCTCCCGAGTGAGTTGCGCTATATTGAAACGGGACTCTGCCGCGCGGATGCGACCTCGATCGAAAAGCCCGCCCGGCCCGATGCGCCAGCCTAGTGTCACCTGATAGTCCTCTGATTCCGAAAGGCCGCGGTAACTATCCTGGTTGCCGCCGGCCAGCCCGCCACCGAAAGCTTGACCGGCGATGCTCGGGAATAGCGGTCCGTAACGTGCCGCGTCCTTCGTTTTTCCGGCGGCTTCCACGAGCGCGCGCGATTGCTCAAGTTCAGGTCGCACCGCCATGGCCTGGGCGATC
>DATENK010000111.1:0-2731 GCA_035275085.1 Verrucomicrobiia bacterium
CATTCACCGAAACCAGCATCAATACGAGTCCTGCGAAAACCCAAAATTGCTTCACGCGGCGATATCTTTCAGCGAAAAATCGTTCCCTTGTCGACTCCTAAACCGCCTAACATAAAAGCTGGGCAAATCATCCCATGCACCGCGCGCACATTCCGATTTACCACATGACCTGCTGCGCTAATGTTACTCCATGCGGCTCACCGTGGTGGTGCCCGCGCGACCGGATCAGTTAACGAAAGGCGAGGCTATGTTTTTCCATCTTCAAAGACTGATCAATGAAATCGTTCCCGATGAACCAGATCTCATCGTGCGCGACCACGCACACGAGATGGTATTTGCCAAAAGCCCTCGAGTCCCTCGGCGTGAATTGGGGTAAGACCTTGCCGATCCCGAATTTTGACGCCCGCCAATGGCCTGAGGTAAAGAAACTCATGGATCAGGGTGTCCATCTGCAACAACATCACTTCCGCATGGACGGCTCCGAAATGGCCGCCGTCTTTCAAGGAAACTCGCCTGCGAACGACGGATCGACTCTCGAAGTCACGGAGGATCCACCCGAAGGTTTTCCGATCCAGGATCTCCCCGAGCGCGTCGAAGAATTCTCCCCCGGCCTGACGCCGGAAGCGGCCGCCGTCATGGGCGGCTCGCGCCGCACTCAACGCGAACCGGCTGGGCGTCGCGACATGCCGCGCTCGAAGAAGTTCAGAGCCGCGCGGGAATAAGGGGCTCACCGCCACTCATAACAAAAAGCCCCCGCATAAAGCGGGGGCTGTAAAACCGTCCTTGAGCGAGAGTTAGCCGTTACTTGCCTGTTGGAATTCCTCGTGGCTTTCGACTCCCAACGGCTGTTGCGGCGCCAGATCAAGGATCTCCGTATCGCTCTGCGGCATGAATTTTGGCCGGTTATCCCGCTGTTCCGTTTCGATCTTTTTATGCGACTTCTTTTTAATCTTTTGCTTCTTCATGTTTTTGTGGCGCTCGCGGTTGTTGGCCGGGCGCGCCGGTGTCTACCCTTTTAGCAAATGACGCGCCGGTCCATTTTCCCCCTTGGATCACAAAAAGAGCCCGCCCTTTTGCACGAATGCGAGCCACTGTTGTCCTGCTGCCCGGATATTGGACACATTGAGAGTCCGGTGTGATCAAGGCAGTTGGCGGGCGAAACGCTGGCCCTGCTCCGCTAGGCCGCCGCCATCGCGCGCCCCCGCCGGCCTTCGGACAGAAAATCGAGATAGGTGTAAAGGGCCGCTTTCATGTCTTTGCGGTGGACGATTGCGTCGACGAGCCCGTGGTCGAGGAGAAACTCGGCCGTCTGAAAGCCCGCGGGCAGTTCCGCCTGCGTGGTGTCTTTGATGACACGCGGGCCGGCAAAACCAATCATGGCGCCGGGTTCGGCAATAATGATGTCCCCGAGGCTGGCATAGCTGGCCATCACGCCGGCCGTCGTCGGATGGGTCAGGACGCTAACGTACGGAAGTTTCTTTTTGCCGAGGTACGCCAGCGCGGCAGCGGTCTTGGCCATTTGCATGAGGCTGAACATGCCTTCATACATGCGCGCGCCGCCACTCGTGGAAATGATAATTACTGGCAACTCTTTATCAGTGGCAGTTTCAATCAGACGCGTCAGTTTTTCGCCGACCACTGAGCCCATCGAGCCGCCGAGGAAGCCGAAGTCCATCACGCCGAGTGCAACACGCGCATCGCCGATGCGACCGACGCCGGTTATAACGGCATCTTTCAGCTTCGTAGAAGCCTGGTAAGCGTCGAGTTTCTCCTTGTAGGATGCCACCCCCTGGAATTCGAGCACATCCACGCTCGAGATGTGCGCGTCCATTTCTTCGAACGAGCAGGTCTCGACCAGCGAGTGGATGCGTTCGCGCGCCGTAATGGCGAAATGATGCTGACACTTCGGGCAGACTTTCGCGTTTTCGTCGAGCTCCTTGTCGAAGACCATCGTGGCGCACTTGGGGCACTTGGTCCAAAGGCCTTCCGGAATTTCTTTCTTGCGGGACTTCGTCGTGGCCAGCTTGGGTTTCTTCGCAAAAGTGTTTTCCGGGGCGACCGGCGGCGGTGGCGTGACCTGCGGGGATGGCGAGGGGTCGCCGTTTTCCAGGCTGATTCCTTTTTTGTTAAAGCTCGTGGTGGCCATGACAGTTCCTTCTATGATTGATGGTATGCGCCGCGGGCGAGCGTCCACACGCAAACGGCGTCGGCGCCATGTTTGCGGAGAAGCCGCGCGCAAGCGTTGGTTGTCGCTCCGGTCGTGAACACGTCATCGACGACGATGATGCGTTTTCCAGCTACCAACTGTGAGGCACGGGGATTGAAAGCGAAAGCGGTGCGAACGTTTTCAGCGCGCTGGGCGCGGGTGAGGCGGGTCTGGCTTTCCGTCGGTTTGACGCGGTCGAGGCACGCGGTCATCACCGGCAACGCCATGCGGTCGCCCAGGCGGCGCCCAAGAGTTTCAGCCTGGTTGAACTCGCGTTCGGCTTGTCTGAGGGGATGCAGTGGCACCGGCACGATCATATCCCAGTTTTCACAGAGCAAAACCGGGGCCGCGGCGCGGGCGAAAAGTTCACCCAGAAAAGGCTCAAACCACAGCGCGCGGTTGTATTTATATTTGTGGATGATGTCCAAAAGCGTGCCGCGGGCCAAGGCGGCCGAGCGTGCGTAAGTGAAGGCGTAATTCTCAGTGCGGCAATTGGAGCATTCGAAGGCGGCCGTGATATCACCT
>DATENK010000112.1:0-11860 GCA_035275085.1 Verrucomicrobiia bacterium
GACCACATGCAGAAAATCGGTTCGCTGCGCAGCATCAATCCCTATAACCCCTTCCTCGCCATGCACACCGCTATCACCCGCAAAGCGCGCTGGTATAACGGCACGCTGCACCGGGAGGAAGCCTTGACCCGGGAACAGGCGATCCGCTTCTACACTATCAACAATGCCTTCCTTCTCTTCCGCGAAAGGCAAATCGGCTCGCTTGAACCCGGCAAGCTCGCGGACTTCGTCATCCTGGACCGCGATCTTCTCACCTGTCCGGTCGACGACATTCTCGGTGCCCAGGTCCGCGCCGCATATCTCGGCGGCAAGCGTATTTACCCGAAGTGAAACTGCCGTAGATTACTTCTGGCATGAGCCAGGTCACTGAACTGGAAATCGGCGGTATGACGTGCGGCAATTGCGCCCGCCACGTTACCGACGCGTTGCGCGAGGTCCCCGGCGTCGAGCACGCCAACGTCGCTCTCCAGACCCAGCGGGCCACGGTCCGTTGGAAGGACGCAGCTAATCTCGATGCCGCGGTCAACGCGGTGAAAGACGCCGGCTACGAAGCCGCGCCAGTTCACGCTCATGACCACGAAACCTCGCATACGCGAACCTGGGCGCGGAACGTCCTCGCAGGCGTTCTCTCGATGTTATTTCTTATGGTCGGAGAATGGGTCTTCGAATGGCATCACCAGACCTGGTTCAGATGGCTCTCTTTCTTCCTCGCCCTCATGGTTCAAGCCGGTCCCGGCTCCGATTTTTACCGAGGCGCATGGCGCCAGCTCAAACGTCGCAGTTCGAATATGGACACCCTGGTCGCGCTCGGTTCCACCACCGCTTTCGTCTACAGCTCGTGGTTGCTGTTCAGCGGATCCGCCGGTCATCTCTACTTCATGGAAGCCGCTGCGATTATCACGCTCGTCAGTGTGGGTCATTGGATCGAAGCGCGCGTGAGTCAACGCGCCTCGGGTGCGCTGCGGCAGTTGATGAATCTCGCCCCCCAATCTGCGCGCCGGTTGAGCGACTCTGGCGAGGAAATGGAAGTCCCTGCAACGACACTACGTGTGGGAGATCGTATCGCTCTGCGACCCGGCGATGTCATTCCTACCGATGCTGAAGTGATCGAAGGGGCTTCCGCCGTGGACGAATCGATGCTCACCGGCGAATCCATGCCCGTCGAAAAAAAAGCGGGTGACAAGCTTTATGCGGGCACCGCGAATTCCAATGGGCGCCTCATCGCCCGCGTGATCGCCACCGGCGAACAAACCGCGTTGGCCCACATCATCGCAGCCGTCGAGCGTGCCCAAAATAGTCGGGCCAACGTACAGCGTCTGGCCGATAAAGTGAGCAACGTCTTTGTGCCCGTTGTAATCGCCATCGCCATCGCCGCGGCGCTTGGGTGGGGGCTTGCGCCGGAAAGCGCGCGCGCCGCCCATGCATGGCTCTCTCCGTATCTTTGGCCTTCAAACTCTACGCAATCAGCATTCATCATTGCCGCAGCCGTGCTCATCATCGCTTGTCCATGCGCCATGGGACTAGCCACCCCCGCTGCGATCATGGCAGGCACCAACGTCGCCGCACGCCGAGGCATTCTCATTCGCGACGCCATCGCGCTTGAAAGAGCAGGGGAGATCACGGCCGTGGTCTTCGATAAAACCGGCACGCTTACCATCGGTAAACCTGATGTGGTTAATGTAACTGGCGACATCAAGGATCTCGCCGCGTCGCTCGCGCGAGCATCCGCTCATCCGCTCAGCCATGCCGTCGCACGATTGTCGACCGCACAAATTCCGCTCCAGGACTGGCAAGAGATTCGCGGGTCGGGCGTGATGGCGCGGAACAATGGTGATATCGTGCGTCTCGGATCATTGCCGTGGCTGCGCGAAAGTGGCGTTCAGGTTCAGGAGCAACCCTCCACCCTTGGCCTGGCCAGCGGCACGAAATTACTTGGCACGATTACCGTGCGCGACACGTTGAAGCCCGATGTCGCAAACATCATCCGCACCCTCGAAGGGCGCGGTCTCAAAACCTTCCTTATCACTGGCGACAGCGCGGAAACGGCCCGTCTGATCGCCCGCGAAGTGGGGATTCCCATTGACCGTGTTTTTGCCGAAGTTCGTCCCGAGCGCAAAGCCGAACTGGTCCGCAAGTTGCAGGAGCAGCACAAAGTCGCTTTCGTCGGTGACGGCATCAACGATGCGCCCGCCCTCGAACAGGCTGACCTTGGTATCGCCGTCGCCCGCGCCAGTGACATCGCCCGTGAAGCCGCGGACATGATCCTCCTTAAATCGGACATCCACGCTGTTCCCGAAAGTCTCGGCCTCGCTCGCGCCACCCTGCGCACCATCAAGCAAAACCTTTTCTGGGCTTTCTTCTACAACGCCCTCGGCATCCCACTCGCCGCCTTCGGTTTCATGAGCCCCGTCCTCTGCGCCGCCGCCATGGCCCTGTCGGACCTCGTCGTCATTGGCAACGCCCTGCGCCTTTACCGGTGGAAGGAATAATTCCTGTGATGCCTCCTGGAAATCTGCTGATGAAATTCCAATTTTTTATTTTTCTGCAACTTGGTGCAAGTAAATGCAAGTAGATGCAAGTTGGTGCAAGTTGGTGCAAGTGCGGGTTTGCCCCTTCGGCCGGCAGGAAAATCAAGAGTAAGAGAAGGAGTATGAGTAAGAGTGGAGGGATCCATGACCTACCTCCGGACCCGTTAACCCCGTTAGGACCCGCATGAACATTGGGTGAAATGCATGTATCCGACCCGCTAGGAGGGCGTTAACCACCCGTTAACTGGGGCGTTAGGAATTGGGACCGACTAAATCAACCAGGGAGGCACGGAAAGCACGGAGGGGAAACGAAGATGGTTCTTAAGAGGGGGGGCGCCGAGAGAAGGGAAACATAGAACATCCAAAAGCCGATTAGTTGGACGGCCGGGTGGTCCGCTTCAAAAAGGAATCCGTGCCAGAGTTTGCAAACTATGGCCTGCCGCATCACCGATCAATAACAGTTTCAACATCTGCCCTTCTGTGTCGATAACCCCATCTGACGCGATGTAAATATCCTGAGCCTTAAGGACCCATGGCGCGAATGCTTGTTCAGAAACCAAAGAGGGGTCGACGCCTGTGGCTCCAGCGGATCGTGTTTGGCCTCGCTGGTGCATTTTATGCATGGGTCGGCGTCATGTGGGGAGTTTTAGCCGCAGGACTCGGTCACGGAGGCGGGTCGATGCTTCCCTTGGCGGTCATTGCCGCGCCCGTGGTTCTCGGACTCGTCTTCTGGCCGATCATTGGCGTCCTCTTGGTCGATATACCGGGCCACTTGAGCCGCTTTTTCTTCAAGCTCTTGATGACATTGCATTACGTCGGTGTCGTTGCGGTTTTGTTGTTCATGCTATTCTCAGACGATACAGAAGAGTGGGAAATCCTGCAGAAAGATGGCTTGGGAGGAGCGTTGATTTTGTGTGCCCCGTACCTCGTGGGTCAGGTGGCCATTTGGCTCACCTATTGGATACGTCATGAGATAGCTCGTGAGAATCTCAATCTAAACCGGGTCCAAACACCCGGAAACTAAATCCCGATTCGGCGGCGCGATTCGCCAATCGCCTTCCTTGACAATCGAGCACATCATCTTGATAGGACGGATGGGAAATCATGCGAAGTGAGGAGGTGGTGGGACGGGTCGGACGTTTAGGGGGCGCGGGCGGGGGCGATGATGGCAATCTGTTGCCCGGCTCAGAACCAGAATGTCAGGCCAACTCGTACGCCGACGTAGCCGTAGGGATGGAAGATGTCGTTGTTGAGGCCTTCGCTGGTTTCGCCAGAGAAACAGCCTCCGCCTCCGCCGATTTCGGCGAACACGTTCAGGAATTTGTACGAACCAAGAATAACACCAAAACCCAAATAGCCCTCCGCCCCTTCGGTGGAATCGTACCTGATGGTTTCGTCGTCGAAAACGATTTCATCCCGGTACTTCCACATCATCCATAGGAACTGTCCCTCGACCGCGAGGTATGGACGTACAAAGGTGTGCTGGGGGGTAAAGTAGTAACGATAACCCAGCCCGAATCCAAGGACCGCCGGATCATGCGCCGCATCGTGGGTGGAACTGCCTTCTTTCAACTCGATCAGCCCGCCGAAAACGAAGGCGCTCAATCCATGGTGATCATTCTCGATCATCTCACCTCCGAACCTGCCCTCGGTAAACGATTTATAACCAGGTCCGAACATCCGGCGGTGTTCAACGTCGAGCACGACAGACACCGCGTCGTTGGGCGGATGGCTTGGTCGGCGCGAAGGCGTCGCCTCATCCGGTCGCGCAATCTCAGTCGCATTGTTTTGCTGTCCGTGCGCCATGTGCAAAGACGCATGCACCATAAGCCCAATCCAAAGCGCGTGACCTATTTTCATAACGCTCACTTCCCGGGTCTTCGCGGGAGAGTGTTTCGGAAGTTGGTGGCGCGCAAGTGCGAAACGTTGGCAGGTTTAGGCTTAAGATTTTTGACATTTGTATTGGCCTCGGGGGCCGACTATGGATCCCAATCCCTGTGAGGGCAGCCCTTGCGTATTTTACAAATTTCTGCGCATAATGACTTCAATCCGTCGAAATGCCTTGGCGATGGGTCTTGCCGAGGCGTTCTGCGATTCGAAAGCGAGCGTACATATGAAACGAATATCTCAGGTTCTTCTTGCGATTCTAACTCTGCTTGCCGTTGGGCTCAGCGCCAACGCTCAAACAACGGCATTCACTTATCAGGGCCAGTTGTCTGATGCAGGCAGCCTCGCCACGGGTAACTATGACTTTCAGTTCCGGGTCTTTAACGCGGTCAGCTCTGGGGTTCAACAGGGCGCCACAGTCGGCGCCAACAACGTGCTCGTCAGCAATGGCCTTTTCACGGTTGCCATTGACGTTGGCGCGTCGCCCTTCGACGGCTCTGAACGCTGGCTTGACATCGCCGTGCGCACCAATGGCATTGGCTCTTTCACACCGCTGACCGCCCGCCAGCGATTAACCTCGACACCTTACGCCGTCCGCGCGCTCTCGGCCGCTGCTGTGCCGAACGGCACCATCACCAGCGCCATGCTTGCGAGTGGCGCAGTTACGGCCTCGAAACTCGCTCCTGGCGCGGTGTCCTTTCTCGGCGCCTCCGATGGCTCTCCCACAAATGCTCTCATTGTGAATTCCACCGGGTTAGTAGGCATCGGCACCGGCGATCCACAGGCCGCCTTGGATGTTTCCGGAACCGCTCCAATTGTCGCCGCACGCCGGTTGTTCCAGTTACAAGACGAGACGAGCAGTTACACAAACCTCGCTGGTGCGTTTGGCGTCGCTGTGTCCGGTAATCTTTTAGCAATCAGCGGGTCTAGTGACGACGGTGTCACCATCGTGGATATTACCAATCCAAGTGGACCAGTGCGCCGCTCACAGTTCAAAGATGGCGACGGCAGCTTTACGAACCTTAACGGGGCTGCGGCTGTGGCGATGAAAACCAATCTCCTCGTAGTTGCGGCCACCATCGACCAGACCGTGACGCTTATCAGCCTGACCAACCCGGCGGCCCCGGTCCGGCTAGCCGAGTTGCGCGATGGCATCGGCGGTTGGAACGAATTGGCTAACCCGTCGAGCCTGGCCATTTCAGGGAATCTTCTGGCCATAGCCGCTTATAACGATGGCGCGGTAACTCTGGCCGATATCTCCAATCCAGTCGCTCCAATCAAACGGGTAGAAATGAAGGATGGCGTCTTTGGCTTCACCAATCTTGCCGGGGCTCACAGGGTGGCACTGTCCGGGAACCTGCTTGCGATCGGAGCATACATTGACAATGCCGTGACACTCGTGGATGTGGCCGATCCGGCAAACCCGATCAAGCTTGCCGAGTTGCGAGACGGGATCGGTGGCTACGAAGTGGGGGGTATATACGGCTTGGCCCTGTCAAACAATCTACTGGCGATCGCGTCTTATAATGACAGCGCCCTGACCCTGGTAAGCGTCACCAATCCTGCCAGTCCGGTGAAGCTGGCCGAATTTAAGCAGGATGTGGGGGGTGTGGATTGGTTAGCTACTGCCACGAGTGTTGCGATGTCGGGCAATTGGCTGGCCGTGAGCGCCGTTTCGAGCGGAACCGTCGCCCTGCTTGACATTGCAGACCGGTCCAACCCGAGGCCGGTAGTTGTGATCCGTGACAATAACGCAGGCTTCAATTACCTCAACGGCGTTTACGGGGTCGCGTTTGCCGGTACCAATCTGGTCATCGTTGGCGAGTCTGCGTTCACATTGGCCTCGTTTCCAACGGCGGCCTCGAGTTTGGTCAGCCAAGGCTGGGTCGGCATCGGAACTGATACGCCGGTAGCGCCCTTGACCGTCGTCGGTGACGTGGTGGTGCGAGGCGCGCAGCTTTTCGATATCAATGCCAATCGCGTCGAATTGGGTATTGCTTGCGAAGCGACCGGGAACAATTCAACCGCGCTTGGGAATAACTGCGCCGCCAGCGGTCCCAGCTCGGTTGCCATGGGACTGAATACAACTGCAAGCGGCGCTCAGGCCATGGCTTTTGGGAACAACACCAAGGCTAGCGGCGACAATTCCACGGCCATGGGTTACGCCACCACTGCCAGCGGTGATTACTCGACTGCGATGGGGCAGAGCACAATTGCTGATGGTCCTCACTCCGTTGCGATGGGCTCCTCATCAAAAGCTCTGGGGTGGGGCGCGATCGCCATGGGCACCAGTTCCGAGGCGACGGGCGACTACGCATTTGCTGCAGGTTTCAGGGCCAAGGCCACGAACGATGGCGCAGTCGTCTTGACCGACTCCATTAATGCGGACCTCGGGTCTACCAACAACAACTCGTTCACTATGCGGGCCACTGGCGGTTACCGCCTCTTCTCCAGTGGAACCGCTTCATCGGGCGCATATCTTGCACCCGGCGGCGTGTCATGGGCGGCTTTATCCGATCGCGATGCCAAAAAGAATTTCCAATCCTTCAAGGCAAAAGAAATTTTAGAAAAACTCGCCGCGGTGCCCATCCAACGCTGGAACTACAAATGGGAATCTGATGATGACGTGCCCCATATCGGTCCCGTCGCTCAGGACTTCAAAGCCGCGTTCTATCCCGGGCGTGACCAGACCCACATCACCACCCTCGAATTCGATGGCGTCGCTCTCGCCGCCATCCAGGGCCTCAACCAAAAGGTTGAAGAACAGCGCGCCGAATTAAATCGCAAAAACGCCGATATCCAAAAGCTTCAACGTCACAACCAAAACCTCGAACAACGCCTCCAAAAACTAGAAGCTCTGCTGGCCCGCTAATCACAGTATTTCGGGCACGCAGCCAAAGCGGCGTCGCCGCTGCGCTCTGCCGCCGCAGTCTAAGCACTACTTTACCGAATCGTCCGTTCGCCCGGCCGCCTCGGGGCCTGTGGGAGCAGTCCATATTATTACCGAACCAAATGCCCTTCCGCGGCGTTTCACTTTCAGAACGACGTGGTTAAAGTCACGGGATGAGAACGGACGAGCAGGCCATGTGGCGCGTCAAAATGGACGACGACGCCGAGGCTTTCGCGGACCTGGTCGCGCGATGGGAAAAGCCCATCCAACGCCTCTGCGCCCGCATGCTCGGGGACATCCATCGCGGCGAGGACCTCACGCAAGAGGCTTTCGCGCGCGTGTTTGCCCGGCGCAAAAATTATGAGCCGACCAGCAAGTTCTCCACCTTCCTGTGGCGCGTCGCACTGAATTTGTGTTATGACGAATTGCGAAAAATCAATCGACGCGGCGAATTCTCCCTGGATGAGCCCCGAACCGACGACGACGGGCCCACGGTCGAAATCCTCGACCCAGCCGCCCCAGCTCCCGACGGACAACTCGCCGACAGCGAACGCGCCGAAACCGTCCGCCGCGCGCTGCTCGAACTTACGGAACCCTATCGTGTGGTCATTGTTTTGCGCCATTATGAGGGCCTCAAGTTCCGCGAAATCAGTGACGTGCTCGACATCCCCGAAGGCACCGTCAAATCCCGCATGGCCGAAGCCCTTAGCCAGCTCAGCGACATCTTAAACAAAACCAAAGAAGGAGACATCACATGCAAACGAAACAACCAACCTCTCCTGACCATATGAAGCATCCAACGCCTGAACAATGGATGGATTACATTTACGGCGAACTGCCGAAATCCCAGCGCGCCGATCTCGCCGCGCACCTCAAGTCCTGTCCCTCCTGCGCTGCGCAGGTCGCGCGCTGGGGCGCGGTGCAAAGCCGGCTCGACGATTGGCAGTTGCCCGAAACTACCAAGCGATCGTGGCGTATCCCTGCGCCCGCGAAATGGGCAATCGCCGCTGCGTTCATGATTGCTGCGGTCGGCCTCGGTTTTGGCGCCGGCCGCGCTGCCAACACCAAAGCTCTCCGCCAGGAGATGCAAATCGCGCTTCAACAGGCGCAAAACGACAATCGCCTTTTGCTTTCGGCCATGCAGCGTCTTGATGCCGCGCGCCAGGCGGAGATTCTCGCCCTGCGCAAAGACCTCGAAACTGTCGCCGTGAACGCCGACGAATCCTTCAAAGAACAACAACAACTGATCCAACTCGCGGCCTATTCTCAGTCGAACCCACAGGCCGATACTAAATAATTTATGAAAACACTGGTTCCATTCATTCTAATCGTCGCTGTGGGCTGCACCACGCATGCCCAGCCTAACTTCACTCAGCCCGTTCCTCCACCGGCGCCCAACGATGAAGACGTCTTCGTCGCGCAGGCGCCTGCTCCAAGGGCACCGAAGGCCTTACCTGCGCCGGCCATTGCGCCTGTGCCGCCGCTTGAGCCGGATGTAATAAGAGGACATGTCGAGCAGGTGCGAGCGCATGCGGATGCGCTGCGGACGCAAGTGGAAGCCGGGATACCATTTAAGTTGGGTTTTTCCAGCAGCAGTAGCAGCCGTCGCACGCTTGTGATTCCGAAAGGCGACCCAAGCCCTGATCTGCTTGCGAATGCTGAAGAAGATTTGAACGTCATGACCCTTATCCTCGAAAAGGCCGTCGATCTTCGCAGCGAAGATGAAGGCAAGAAAGCTCTCGGCATCGACATCTTCTCGAGCAGTTCCGGCATCCGAAATCTGCTGATCGAAGGACACGGCGCCATTTTCACTCTCAAGACTAAAATTGCGCTCCTCCCGCCGCCGACACCCAAAAAGGAAGAGGCGAAAGCCAAAGACAACACCAGTTCCGAATGGGAAGAAGCGAAACGCCAAATCTATGGTCCGTCTGAAATCGAGAAAGAGATTCACAAAGCCTGGGGAAATGTGAAAATGAGCTTCAATGCCAACGAGGAATACGACGCACAGAAAGTCCAGCGCCTAAAGGATTCGCTGGTCGAGGCCCTCAAGTCTGCGTCCAACATCCGGCACCTCTCGGGAGACAATACCGTCACGGTCGTTGTGCTCAGCTCCAGCTCGGTCCAGGAAGTTCGTAAGATCGTGACCGGCGATTCCGGCGGCGGTGGCGGCGTTGCACTCAGCGGCAGCAGAGGTGGAGGAGGGCGAGCAAGCATTTATACTAAAGCCGAACGCGAAGTATCCGAGGGCCGCACCGGATCGCGCCTCATGCTCCAGGCCAAAAAATCTGACATCGATTCCTACTCCAAAGGCAAACTCACCACCGACGCCTTCCGCGAAAAAGTTAAGATGCAAATTTATTAAGCCTTATTAACACGGAGAACACTGAGAACACGGAGGGGCACGGAGAAATTTGACTCAGTGTTCTCCGTGGCCTCAGTGTTCTCCGTGTTTAAATCCCGTCTTTCAACCGCCCCCGCTTTTTCGCATCTTCCGCGTCCGAATGCTTCGCAAATGGCTGCCGGCCGAGCCGACGCGCTGCGGGCTGGCAATCATCGCCGGCCTCATGCTGGCGTTCTCCTTTCCGCATTGGAGCATCGCCGGCTTTGCATGGATCGCGCCGGGATTGATGCTCGCGAGTGCAATGGGATCGCGCGGCAAGGACGCCTTTCGGCTCGGCGTTATCGCCGGCCTCGCAAACTGGCTCGTCGGTATCTATTGGCTGTTGCTCATCCCGGTGAAGTTCGCGCCGATCGTCGGCTGGCTTGCGCTCTGCGCGTTCCTGTCCCTCTACACCGGGCTCTGGGTTTGGTTGGCTTGGAAAACTTATCCTTTGGCGCCAAATCAGGAACTCGTTTTTCGCGATGCCCCGCGCTGGTTCTACGGCAGCATGGCTTTTCAACGCGTCGTCTGGTGCTTTGCGTGCGCCGCTTTTTGGGTCGCGATCGAAATGGTTCAAAGCCGCTTCCTCAGCGGCTTTCCCTGGAACCTGCTCGGCACCTCCCAATACAAAATGCTCCATCTGATTCAAATCAGTTCCTACACTGGCGTGTACGGCGTTTCATTCCTTGTCGTCTGGTTTTCCGTGTCGCTCCTGTGCGCAACCATCGCGCTGATCCATCATCCGACAACCCGCTGGAATACCCTGCGCGAAATCGGTTTGCCTGCCGCGGTCGTCGTGTTCACCGTCGTCTGCGGTTTCTCGATCTTGCGTCACGCTGAAGATCCTCCGAACACAATCAAGATGGCGCTGGTCCAACCGAGCATTCCGCAAACAATTATTTGGGACCAGCGCGAGGACGCAACGCGTTTTCAACAATTACTGAAGGTCTCACGACAAGCGCTTGCCGAAAAGCCGGATATCCTTGTCTGGCCCGAAGCGGCCGTCCCAAGTCAGTTTCGTTGGGATACCAACCGATACGATGGACTCACCGTGCGCGAAACGATGGTCCGCCTGGCGCAGCAACACAAAGTGTGGTTGCTTTTCGGCGCGGACGACGCCGAGCCGACGCGCGAAAAGGTGAACTTCTACAACAGCGCCTTCGCGATCAGCCCCGAAGGCGAGATAATCGGGACGTATCGCAAGCGCCAGCTCGTGATGTTCGGCGAATATGTTCCGCTCTCGCGCGTGCTGCCCTTCCTGAAGGATTTCACGCAAGTCTACGGCGAATTCACACCCGGCAAAGCGCCCATCCCGTTCCATCTCGATTCCTTGCGCATCACAACGTCCGTTCTCATTTGCTTCGAAGACCTTTTCGCGCATCTCGGCCGCGAATACGTCACCACAAACACCGACTTCCTGCTGAATCTCACTAACAACGGCTGGTTCGGCGAAAGCGCCGCCCAATGGCAGCATGCGGTCGGCGCGATTTTCCGCGCCATCGAGAACGGCTTGCCGCTCGTGCGTTGCGCCAACAACGGCTTGTCCTGCTGGATCGATGGACAAGGCCGCATGCACGAAGTCTACTTTCCCGATGGCTCAAAAAACATTTACCGTGCGGGCTACAAAATTGCACAAGTGCCCATCCTCAACGGCCAAAGTCGCGCGCCAACGTTCTACACGACGCACGGCGACATTTTTGGTTGGGCCTGCGTCGCATTTACGGTCGTTTTCCCGATTACTGGATTTGTGATGCGGCTCGCCAGGAAATAGCGGCTCGCCTACAATTGGCTGCCCGATGAACACCGCCTTGATCCAGCTCCGTGAGTTGACCCGCGTTTACCGACAGGGCGAGCTCGAGGTACGCGCGTTGCATGGGATCACCCTTGAGATTACCGAAGGGGAATTCGTCGCTCTAATGGGCCCCAGCGGCTCGGGCAAAAGTACATTGCTGCACCTAATCGCCGGGATCGATCGTCCAACCAGCGGCCAATGTCGGGTGGCCGGCGTCGACGTGGGCACCTTGAACGAAACCGAACTCGCGCGCTGGCGGCGCGAGCACGTCGGGTTTGTATTTCAAACTTTCAACCTCATTCCGGTGCTGACCGCCTTCGAGAACGTCGAGTTGCCATTGCTGATCACTGGTTTGT
Organism: Verrucomicrobiia bacterium; assembly: GCA_035275085.1. GTDB lineage: Bacteria > Verrucomicrobiota > Verrucomicrobiia > Limisphaerales > DATENK01 > DATENK01. Next base: position 11,834 of record DATENK010000112.1, read on the forward strand.
CCGCGAAAGAACGGCGCAAACACGTGG
>DATENK010000113.1:0-2702 GCA_035275085.1 Verrucomicrobiia bacterium
GATTTCCATGTGTTCCAGGCGCATCGCCTCGGGAATCTGAATTTTCGAATCGTGCCCATGAGCCTCGGAGTGTTTCGAAGCCTGGGCGTAGGCAGACATCTGAGCGCTCACGGTGATCACGAGCAACGCGCATGCGATGGCCCCAAACCCGTGAAGGTAAATGGACTTTTTCATGACAAAGATTTAGGTACCCAGGCTCAAACGCAAGGTGGCGCACAAATTAGGCGCAATCCATCTCGGCAACCAAGACTCGTATTTGATGAAATCGATAGATTTTGTTTATGCTTCCACCGACCTTTCCTGGCAGTTTCACGGTGTCACCTCCAGCTCGCCGGCGGCGCCAATCATCATGTCTCGCATGTTATGATCGACAATCGGATACTTCCCTGGGTGCGGAATGATCGCGTCGAATACCACGCCCTGGCCGGGTGCGATCGGATAAGTTGAAACTCCGGTGAGCGCGTGTTTCGCGTCAGCATCCGGGTAAACGGCCGCGAACATTCCGCCGATGATGTGGAATGCGCTCCCGAGATTTGGGCCGGCGTTGATCACATAGAGCCGGACGCGTTGCCCGACCTTGGCCGTGAGCGGATGACCGTTGTACTGGAAGGCGATGCCGTTGAAGACCACTTCGTCGGGCCTGACACTCATCATCTTGTCGTAATCGCCCGTCATGAGCGTGCCTTCAGCTTGCGCCGCGTACCATTCGCTTTGCACCAGCACGTAGCTGACGTCGGCCGGTGGCAGTGGCTCAGATGGATCGACGATGATCGCGCCATACATTCCGTTTGCGATATGCTGCAGCACTGGCGGCGTGCCGCAGTGGTAAACAAACGCGCCGGGCGTGGCGGCGACAAATGAGAACTCCAGCTTCTGTCCTGGGTTGATCGAGCGGTAGGCGATATTGGGCGCGACCTGGGCGGCATGGAAGTCGATCGAGTGCTGCATTGTGCCGTTGTTGACAAAAGTGACGTTGACCGTTTGCCCTTGCCGGACATGGAGAATCGGTCCAGGCACTGTGCCATTGAAAGTCCAGGCCTGGTATTGCACCCCGCTCGCAATCTCAATCGTGGTGTCTTTCGACTCGATGGTCACATCCACTGCGTCGCCGTTCCCGATGAGTGGCGGCAGCACCGGCGAAAAAGCGTGGGCGACCGGCGCGCCCGAGGTAATGCTTAGCGGCGACACGGCGGCGGCGGCATTTTGCGGAGTTGGAGGCAAAACAGTCCTGGCGCTGCCGAGCGTGCTTAGCGCAAAAGCAACGATGCAAATGATCGCTCCGATCACGGCGAGCTGATGGTCCCAGTCGAGTGCTGGCGGCGATCGCGCGGAACGTTTCGGCCCCCATTCGACCAACGATGCCCATCGTGGATAAACACGCTCAAGGTAGTAATCGACACTGTAGGGATTGGGACCGAGCAGATGCTCAAACAGCGCCGCAGTGATGAACACGAGTACATAGACCAGGGCCGGACCGACATTCGTTGCGCCGGAAGTATAGGGGCCGCCGAAGCCTTCAGCGGTGGACCAGATCAACAGACTAAACAGCGCGCCAGCGAAATAAGTAATCCGCCGTGCGAAACCGAGCAGCAGGCCAAGCGCAATCGCCGTTTCAATCAATCGTGTGGCGGAAATGAAGAATGGCGTGTACATCGTGACCAGGCGCAGCCACATGTGAAACCACGGCTGCAACCATTGCGGCTGTCCGTTAGCGGCATTCTGCAGATAGCCGACATAATGCGCAGCAAATCCCGGCTGCCATTTCAGGTAGGCATCGATCGCCATCAGAACCCCAAAAGCAGTGCGGACTCCCGCCGCGGCGACGATCAGCCACGCTGCCGATTCGCTTCCGACGCTTGATTTTGTCTCCGCTTGATTTGAGATGGCTTCCATAGCTTAGCTCCTGTCCAATACCTCTCTTAAAACGATCCCTTCGTTATCCCTTACTCACCTGCTTTCTCGAGTAACTTTGCGACGGCATATTCGCGATACATCCTGGCCATCACACTTCCACTGATGTCTGCCGGGCAGACCGCCACGCATTCGTAAATGTTTGTGCAATTGCCAAAGCCTTCCGTATCCATCGCGCGAACCATGCCGAGAACACGACGATGACGTTCCGGTGCGCCCTGCGGCAGAACGGCGAGATGCGAAACCTTTGCGCCTGTGAATAACATCGCGGATGCATTCGGACACGCCGCCACGCATGCGCCGCAACCAATGCAAGCGGCTCCTTCCATCGCCAGGTCGGCATTTTTCTTGGGTACGAGAATCGAATTCGCCTCTGGAGCGGAGCCGGTCCGGGCAGAAATAAATCCCCCGGCTTGCACCACCCGATCCAGTGCGCTGCGATCGATCACGAGATCCTTGATGATAGGGAAAGCGCGCGCGCGAAACGGTTCCACAATGATGGTGTCGCCATCTTTGAAGCGGCGCATGTAAACCTCGCAAGCCGCACCGGGATGATCAGGCCCATGCGCCTCGCCATTGATCGTCAACGAGCAGGCGCCGCAAATGCCTTCGCGGCAGTCCGAATCGAACGCGATCGGTTCTTCTCCGCACTGGATCAGGTGCTCGTTAACGATGTCGAGCATTTCGAGAAACGAAGTGTGCGACGAAATGTCGTTTACTTCATAATCGACGAGTCTTCCTTTCGTCCTCGCGTTCGGCTGTCGCCAGATCTTGAGGTGAAAATTCACGGT
>DATENK010000114.1:0-9943 GCA_035275085.1 Verrucomicrobiia bacterium
CTTGCGCATGCGCGCGCGTATTCGACGCTCACGGGCATTACCGAGATCAGTGTTGTCCCGGAAACCGGCGAGATTTATCTGTTGAGCCCGGACGAACGCCAGGTCGGCGTCACACGTCTGGACAAACAAGGTCGCATCCCGTTTCCGTCCATTCTGCCGCTTGAAGGCAAACCGCTCGCCATGGCGGTTGGCGCCCTCAAACAAGGCGCCGAAGCTACGCTGGCCGTGATTGTGGATCAGGATGGCAAGCGCACCTTGTGGACGCGCGCCCCCGGTGGCGAGACAGCGACACAGAAATTCAACGAAAACTTTAAAGCCAATCCGACGCTGATGGCCTTCCACGACGCCGACCAGGACGGCTCGCAGGACCTCATCGTGCTCATTCCTTACGAAAAAATGAAAATCCTGCGCCAGGTGCAAGGAAAGGATTTTGAGGAGCTTGATATTGCCCCGCCGGGCGGCTCACTCGAACAGCCCTGGATGAGCGCAACGGACATCGATGGTGACGGGCGCAAAGAATTGTTGCTCGCCCAAAAGAATTTTGTGCGCGCGGTGGTTCTCAAATCCGAAGCCGCGAAGGGCGAAAGCAAAACATGGTCCTTCACGGTCAAGGACCAGATTAATGGCGCTTCCAGCAGCTCGCGGATCGTCGGGGCCGCGCCTTTGCAGAATGGCACGAACGGAATAATGTCCCTCTTCCTGTTGGATGCGGAACGCAAAGCCCTGACCGTTTGCGAGCGCGGCACCAATGCCTCATGGCAGGTTGTTCGCAACGTGGCGTTGCCCTTCACGGAGTTCACTGAACTTCAGAGCGTCGCGTTCGGCGGTAAAAAGCCCAACACCATCGCGTTTTTTGGCGCGAACGCCATCGGCTGGATGTCGCTCAAAGGCGACGTTTGGCAATTTACCGAACTCGACGGCTACGAAACGCCGATCAAGGATGGTCACTTGCACGATGTGGTCTCAGGGGATCTGAATGGCGACAAACGGCGGGATCTGGTCTTCCTCGAAACCGGTAAAAATTATTTAGATATCGTGATCTTCGATTCATCCGGCAAGCTCGTCCCGGCCAATCGTTGGCAGGTCTTTGAAGAGCGCAGCTTCCGGGGCCGCCGCGGCGATCAACCGGAGCCCCGCGAAGCCTTGATTACCGACCTTACCGGCGATGGCAAGAACGATCTCGCCGTGATAGTGCACGACCGCATCCTGGTATACCCGCAGGAATAGCTGTCATTTCGGTTCCCAAAGCTCGATGCGATTGCCTTCCGGATCAGTGATCCACGCAAACCGCCCGTAATCGTAGTCCTCGACCTTGTCGACCGAGACGCCCTTGCGGCGAAGTTGATCGAGCATACAGTCAAGATTAGCAACACGATAATTGATCATGAACGCCTGTTTGGAAGGCCCGAAATAAGTAGTATCCGCCGGGAATGCGCACCATTCCGTGCGGCCCATCGACTCCGGCTTGTCGTGCTCCCGCCAGAGAAACGACGCGTGTCCGTCCGCCGCCGCCACGCCCAGGTGATCGCGATACCAGGCAGACAAACCGTTCGGGTTCTCAGCCCGAAAGAACACGCCACCGATGCCGGTCACCTTTTCCATATTCTCGCTCATCCGTCAGTTGTAAGGCAAGGTTTCAGGACGTGGCAAGCCGCGTGAAGGCGTGCTCCAGTAGCTGTTAAGTGGCGTTAGGACCCGCAAATTGGCTCACCGCTTTGTTGACCGCTCTCAGCAGGGCGTTTGCTTCAAAGGGTTTCTCAAAGAATCCCACCGCGCCCAGGCTTTGTGCTCTCTGCCGAAATTCCGGCCGCTTGCTGGCGGTCAGGAAGATCACCGGTATTGGCCTTGGTATGTTGTTCTGTATCCGCTCAGCCACGGTAAAGCCGTCCCCGGCTGCGAGCGAGATATCCAGAAGGACGAGATCGGGTTTCTCAACGACTGCGGCGCGAAAGCCAGCGAGGCCGTCATGGGCCATGCTGGTCTCGTATCCGGCCGCCGTGAGACGCACGGCCAAAGCCCTCGCGATTCGTTCATCGTCCTCGACAATCAGAATGCGCTTTGGGCTGGATTCTCGATCCGGCAGGGAAATGGGCAAGTGCTGCGTATGAGGCCGACCGGGACGGTCAAAAGCCATTTGGATCATTAACAACAATTCTTCTGACTCGTACGGCTTTTCCAACAGGCCCGCCGCACCTAAATCCATAACTTTCTGGCGCAAGTTCCGCTCTTTGCTTCCGGTCAGGAAAATGATCGGGATCCGACATGTCTGGGGCTTGCGACGGAGTGTCTCCGCCAACTCAAGGCCATTTCCCCCGGGCAAACCAATGTCCAGGATAATGAGATCAGGCCGGGTTCGGATGGCTAATTGCATGCCTTTGATGCCATCGCTCGCCGTCCACGTCGAGTAACCCTGGCCTTTGAGTCGAACCGCCAGAGCCAGAGTCGTACGCGGATCGTCTTCGATAATCAGAATCGTTTTCATGCTACGACCTTGGGGTATGTTGGAATAGTGGTTTCGGAACGTTGTGATGATTTTTCTTCCAGATGGCCGTATCCACGCCGCGCTCGACTTTGCGAACCGCCTCCAGGAGGCGATTTGGGGAGCAGGGCTTTCCCAATAGGGTGAATGGTGAAAACGTGAGGACGTGATCCATGAGCTCACCTTCCACGTGCCCGGTGTGCACAATCACAGGAACCGCGCCCCAACTCTTGCGGATTTCACTGAGTGTCCTTGCGCCATCCAGGGCAGGCATTACGAGGTCCAGCAGCACTACATCCGCTGCTTGCCGGTTCATCTCTTTCAAGGCTTCCAATCCATCGCGCGCAGTGCGGACGTTGAATTCCATCTGCAAGAGGGTGCATAACATTTCAAGCAGGGCCGGATCATCATCGACAATCAATACGTTGGAACGCAGCAGTTGCTGGTTGGTGGGCAGGACGAAACAAAACGCGCTGCCTTTTCCCGGGGCGCTTTCCACCCAGATTCTTCCGCCATGCAACTCGATGAATTCGCGGCACAGATACAGGCCCAATCCGACGCCTTGTCCGGTGGCCGCATCACCCGCCCTGACCTGGTAGAGCCGATCGAAGACGCGGTCCTGGTCTTCCTTGGGGATACCGCAGCCCGTATCGCTCACCGTTACCTGAAGCAATTCAGAAGTGGAAGAAGCAAAGCCGACTTTCATCAGGATTTCGCCACCGGACGCTGTATACTTGAGCGCATTCGTCAGGAGATTTGAAATGACCTGGGCTATGCGATGTTCGTCCAAAGGCACCGGCGGCAAACCCCGTTGCACTTCCGTTTTCAAGGATAGCTGCTTCCTCGCGGCAGCAGGTCCGAAGGCGGCTGCTGCGCGTTGCACGAGCACCTCGAGCGCGGCCGGTTTGAATTCCAAGCGAAGCTTGCCCGTGTCCAGCCGGGTAGCATCGAGTAAATCATTCATGCAAGTGCCGAGTTGATCGCAGCCCTCTTTTGCAATCCCCAGATATTCCAACTGCGTTTCGTTTAATGGCCCGGCCAGACCATCCATCACGATGGAGATAAATTCCTTGGCCGAAGTGAGCGGCGTTTTCAGCTCATGCGAGAGGGTGTGATAAAAATTCTGAATTTCCTCATTCCTGCGCCGCAGGTCTTCATTACTCTTTTGCAACTCGCCTTGAATTCGGCGCATTTCTTCCTCGTCCCGCTCGCGGCGCTCCCGGGCATCAGCCAGTTCCAGGGCGCGGCGAATCGCCGGCACCAGGCGAGCCGGACGATCTTTCAGGACGTAATCGGTGGCACCGGCCTTCAAGCTTTCCACCGCCGTTTCCTCTCCCATCATCCCTGACACAAAGAGAAATGGGGTGCTTGGACATAGTTGGCGCGCGAGGGCAAGAGCGTCCAGCCCGTGGGATGAGGGCATGGAGTAGTCGGCCAGAATCAGGTTCCAATCACTCGATTCCAAGGCCTTGCCGAATTGTTCTTCATTTTCGACATGGTGAACCTGGCAACCCGGCATGTCTTTCGAGAGCTTTCTGCGGATCAGTTGCGCGTCATCGGGATTGTCTTCCAGATGCAGAATTCGCAGAGCAGTTTTAGCGTCGTTCATCAGTCGTGGTCGCCCTGTCTCAAACAAGGCCGCGGAATGTCTCCGATTGGTTCACAGTTCCGTTCGGTTCGCCTCCATGCTCTTCGCGTTGACCAGTACGAGCATAATCTGTGCGCTACGCGGTAGGGTGAACACCCTAAACACTGCAATATATTATTTAGTCGACCAAATGGGTGCATGACTCCTTTGTCATTTTCCCGCGACCTATTTTACGAGTGACAAATTTGTGGGGATGATTGCAGGCTCTCGCGATGATAAAAGCTGTGGCGGGTTCGGCGGTCGCGCTTGCGCTGGCGGGGTGTCAGCGGTTTGAGCCGGCGCCGTTGTCGGCAACGCGCGGCGGTGCGGTGCTGGAGGCGCGGGGGCTGACTGAGCCGGGATTGAAGGCGTTCATTGAGACGAGCACCGGGCACGAGTTGATAATTTGGCCCTTGTCGCCGTGGGATTTTGAAACGCTCACGCTTGCGGCATTTTATTTTCATCCGAGCCTGGATGTCGCGCGTGCGCAATGGGGCGTGGCGAAGGCAGGGATTGTGACCGCGGGCGGACGCCCAAATCCCAGTATTACGTTGACACCGGAATACAGCTTCAATCCGCCAGCCGGTGTTTCGCCATGGCTGCCGAGCGTGAGTTTCAGCGTGCCAATCGAGACCGCAGGCAAGCGCGGCCATCGAATCGCGCGGGCCAAAGAGTTATCGGAAGCTGCGCGGCTGAATATTTCGAGTGCGGCGTGGCAAGTGCGCAGCCGCTTGCGCACCGCCCTGCTGCAATCGAACAGTGCCCGGCAGCGGGAGAGCCTGCTGCAACAGCAGTATGCGCTTCATGAGAAAATCGTCACGCAATTGGAGAGACGCTTGCAGGCAGGCACGATTTCGTCATTTGAAGCGGCGAGTGCGCGAATCAATCTGGCGAAGGCGAAGGCCGAGCTGGAGAATCTGCGCACATCGAGTGCCGAAGCGCTGGCGCGCCTGGCCGAAGCGGTGGGCGTTCCTGCCGCGGCGCTCAGCGATCTGACCATTCAGGTCACCTGGCCCCAGCCGTCGGATACTGAATTGGCCTCGGCCGAGATGCGCGGGAGCGCGCTGCAAAGCCGCCCTGATATTCTGGCCGGGTTGGCCGATTACGCAGCGAGCGAGGCGGCATTGCAGCTCGAAGTGGCGAAGCAATATCCCGATGTTCAACTCGGCAGCGGCTACCAATGGGATCAGGGGGAGCATAAGTGGTCGATTGGGCTGACGATGGAATTGCCTCTGCTGAACCGCAATGAAGGGCCGATTGCCGAAGCCAAAGCCAAACGGATCGAGACGGCCGCGCGGTTCGATGCGCTCCAGGCGAGAGCGATTGCGGAGATTGATTTGGCAACTGCCGGCTATCGTGGTGCGCGGGCGAATGTGGCCACCCTGGATGCGCTGCTGGCGGCCCAGGAAAAGCAGCGCACTGCCGTGGCGGCACACTTCAAGGCGGGCGCGGCAGACCAACTGGAAGTGCTCAATGCCGAAGCCGAATTGGCAGCGGCCCAACTGCTGCGCCTCGAAGCACAAGCCAAAGCGGCTTCAGCATTTGGCAATCTTGAAGATGCCATCCAGCGTCCGTTCGATGCATTGAGCCTGGTGGAGCAGAATCCGCGGGTGGTCGTTGATCGCACCGACTACGCGCCGCGATCCGCGCAGCGCCAATGAGAACACTTTGGGCCATTCTGGCGGGATTGATTATCGGAGTCGTACTCACGTGGACTTTTCTGCGACAGGGCGGTCATGAGGAAAAGAAGGAAGACGAGCATAAGGAAGAGGCGCGCGTTCAGCACGGGGCCAATGGCGAAACGTTTCTGAAAATCGACAAGGCGACGCAGGAACGCATGGGCCTCAAAACCGCAGCGCTTGAACCTGCTCAACTTCGCCTCGAAGAAAAGGGATACGGGCAGGTGCTTGATCCCACACCGTTCGCAACGCTGTTGGTGGATCAGCTTTCGGCCAGTGCATCGTTGGAAGTGTCCCGAAAGGAGTATGAACGATTGAAGCAGTTGTACGCGCAAGACCAAAACGTTTCGACACGAGCGCTCGAAACGGCCGAGGCCGCAATGAAGAAGGACCAGATTCTCTTTGAAGCAGCGAAGGCAAAGTTGGCCCTTACGCTGGGGCCTGCCGCGAGCGCACAACCCAATTTTCAAGCGCTAGTCGAATCGTTGATCGCGATGAAGCAATCGTTGGCGCGGATCGATTTGCCTTTAAGCCAGTCACTCGGAGGGCCTCCGCAGGGCGGGCGAGTGGCGCCTGTCGCTGGTGAAGAACATCCCCTGCCGGTGAAATATCTGGGCGCCGCGCCGGTGGCCGATCCGCAGACGCAAGGTCAAGGTTTCCTTTTCCTGCTGGAGGCGAATCCTCTCCCGCCCGGCACTGCGCTGATCGGTTGGTTGGAAGTTCCTGGGGAAACACAGATTGGCGTGCTTGTCCCCCGCGCGGCGCTCGTGCGCCACGAAGGCGAGATTTACCTGTACGTTCAAACCGGCGAGGAAACTTTCGCGCACAAGGAAGTCGAATTGGAGCGGCCTGTTGAGAAGGGCTGGTTCGTCCGACACGGTCTTGCCGCGAATGAGAAGGTCGTCGTCGCCGGGGCGCAAGAATTGCTGGCCGAAGAGTTCAAGGCCGTTGAAACGGAATGAGGCGCCGTCTTCCAAGTTCCCGGTTAAATGCTCAGAGCGCTTCTTAATTTCTCGTTGCGGTTCCGCGGAGTAGTCGTCGCTCTCGCGTGCCTCACGTTGGGTTACGGAGTGTACGTGGCTTCCCACGCTGAACTCGATGTGTTTCCCAATTTCGTTCAGCCGCAGGTGATGGTGCAGACGGAAGCGCCGGGACTGTCACCCGAGCAAGTGGAAATGCTGGTTACACGGCCCCTCGAATCGGCGATCAATGGGCTCGTCGGCCTGGAATCCATGCGCTCAGAATCAATCCAAGGCCTTTCGATCATCACTGTGGTCTTCGAGGAGGGCACGGACATATTCACGGGCCGGCAGATGCTTGGGGAAAAAATCGGGCAGACCGCCGGGCAACTGCCGATGGGGGTCAAGCCGCCACGCATGACGCCCTTGACATCCGCGACGATGGATTTGCTCAAGATCGGTATCGTCTCGGATAGGTTGTCGTCGATGCAACTGCGGACGTTTGCGGATTGGACGCTCAAGCCGCGGTTGCTGGCGGTTCCTGGTGTCGCGAAATGCAGCGCCTTCGGTGGGGAAGTGCGCCAACTCCAAATCCAGGTCAAACCTGAACGTCTGGTTGCATACAATCTTTCGCTTTCCGATGTGTTGAATGCCGCGCGCGTTTCCACAGGTGTCATGGGCGCCGGCTATATTGAGACGGAAAACCAGCGTGTGATGGTCCAGACCGAAGGTCAGGCGCTTACGCCGGAGGTGTTGGGTGAAGTCGTGATAGCCCACACGAACACGCTCAGCGTGCGGTTGAAAGACATCGCAAACGTGGTCGAAGGGGCCGAGCCTAAATTTGGCGACACGATCATCCAAGGTAAGCCCGGTGTACTGCTAACGATGTCGAGCCAATATGGAGCCAACACGATGGACGTGACCGAACGGCTCGAAGCGGCGTTAAAGGAAATGGAGCCACTCTTTCAAGGCGAAGGAATCACCGTTTTTCCTCGGCTGCATCGACCCGCCACCTTTATCGAGGGAGCGTTGCATAACATGCGGTCGTCCTTGCTGTTAGGCGGAATTCTGGTGGTCGTCGTCCTGTTCCTGTTTCTGGGTCATTTCCGGACGGCGTTCATTTCAATTACCGCGATCCCGCTCTCGCTCATGACTGCGGTCATCTTCATGAATCATTTTGGAGTGACGCTGAATACGATCACGTTGGGGGGCCTGGCTATCGCCATCGGCGAAGTCGTTGATGATGCTATCATCGACGTGGAGAACATTTTTCGGCGGTTGCGTCAGAATCAGTTGCTTGCCGTTCCGCGGTCCGCTTTCAACGTGGTGCTTGACGCTTCGCTGGAGGTACGTAGCGCCGTTGTATATGCGACATTCATCGTGGCCCTGGTTTTTCTTCCGGTTTTGACGCTGACCGGGCTACAGGGAAAGTTTTTCGCGCCGCTCGCGTTGAGTTATATCCTTGCGATCATGGCTTCGCTCGGAGTCGCGCTGACGCTGACCCCGGCACTCTCGCTTATTTTTTTCAAAAAAGGCGTACGCGACACAAGCGAGCCGCGGTTGCAAACCTGGCTCAAAGGCGGTTATCAGCGCTTGCTTGAATTTGTGGCGCGCAGGCCGGCGGCAATTATTGCGATTGTGCTGGTCATCTGTCTGCTCGCGATTACGCGTGTGCCCGCACTTCTCGGTAGCGGGGAGTTTCTTCCTGAATTCCGCGAAGGGCACTTTGTTCTCCAAGTCTTCGGTGCGCCGGGGGCGTCACTGGCCGAGATGTTGCGGCTTGGCGGGCAGATATCCACCGAGCTCCTGAAAAACAAAAACATCGCCACAGTCGAACAGCAGGTCGGTCGCGCGGAGCTGGGCGAAGACCCGTGGGGGCCGCATCGCTGCGAATTTCACGTGGAGCTCAAGACCATGGGAGGCGAGGACGAAGAACACCTTGCGGAGGACATTCGGAAGATTCTTGCGGGTTTCCCAGGTATCCAGTTCGAAGTGATGACATTTCTCGGTGACCGTATCAGCGAAACGGTAACAGGCGAAACGGCGCCGGTCGTCATCAGCATTTTCGGAGACGATCTGGATGTCCTTGACGCGAAGGCGGGCGACGTGGCGAAGGTTCTTGCTTCTATCGCCGGGGCGGCTGATGTGCAAGTGAAGGCTCCGCCCGGCTTGCCACGGATCGCGGTGCGTTTGCGTCCGGATCGTTTGATCCAGTTCGGTTTCAGGCCTGTGGAGGTGCTCAGCGCGGTCGAGACGGCGTATCAGGGCAGCGTTGTGGCACAAAGCTTTGAGGGCAGCCGCGTTTCGGATGTGGCCGTGATTCTAGATCCTGGCCTGCGCAAAGATCCCGAAAGCATCGGTTCGCTGCTTCTCCGCAACACGCAAGGCTTGCGCGTGTCACTCGGCGATTTGGCGAATATTTATCCAGCCAGCGGGCGTCATTCGATCCTTCACGATGGGGCACGGCGGCGGCAAACGGTGACGTGCAAAACTGAAGGTCGCGATGTGGCTTCTTTCGTGAACGAAGCGAAAAAACAGATCGCGTCGAAGGTCAAGTTCCCGACCGGTGTCTACGCGGCGTTCGGCGGGGAAGCGCAGACGCGCGCGAAAGCGCAGCAGGAGCTGATGTTGCACTCCTTTGTGGCCGGGGTTGGCATCCTGCTCCTGCTGACGATCGTGCTGGCCAATTGGCGCAACTTGCTACTGGTCCTTGCGAACCTCCCCTTTGCGCTGGTGGGCGGGGTGTTGGCGGTCTATTTGGCAGGTGGGGGCGGGCTTACCATCGGCGCGCTGGTAGGATTCGTCACGCTTTTCGGCATCACGACCCGCAATTCGATCATGATGATTTCGCATTTTGAACATCTGGTGCGGGAAGAAGGATTGACGTGGGGACCCGAAGCCGCCCTCCGCGGGGCCTCGGAGCGTCTGATCCCTATTCTGATGACGGCGATTGTGACCGCGCTCGGCCTGCTTCCGCTCGCTATTGGCACTGGCGAAGCGGGCCGCGAAATCGAAGGCCCTATGGCCATCGTAATTCTCGGCGGGCTGGTAACCTCGACGACGCTGAACCTGTTGATATTGCCGACCCTGGCTTTGCGCTACGGCCGATTCAGTAAAGATGCGGTAGCTTCAAACGCCAGTTAGCTCCCATCCTTTTCTATATTCGCGACCAAGGTATTTGTTTGCTTCAGGGGTGTTT
>DATENK010000115.1:0-6005 GCA_035275085.1 Verrucomicrobiia bacterium
CTCCGGATAGCCCGCCTATGTCCGGTTACGTCCGCCTATGTCCGCCAAAAAAAAGTAAAACCTTCTCCCTTCGAGCTGGGTTTTTTCCGTGTTCTCCGTGGCCTTTGTGCCCTCCGTGTCAACCCTTTGCTCAATGAACACTGAAGCCGAATTGGATGAGCTGCTGACGCGCCCGCGCCAAGTCCTGGTCGATTTCATACGGACGATCAGAAGCCCCCTCGTAATTCTTGGCGCTGGCGGAAAGATGGGCCCCACCCTCGCGGCGCTGGCTCGGCGGGCCGCGGAAGCAGCGAAGCATCCCTTGCGGGTAATTGCGGTAAGCCGATTTTCGGATAAACACGCAAAAACCGCATTGGAGAAATCAGGCGTCGAAACGTGTGAAGCGGACTTGCTCCAGCGTGAATCTTACAACCGGCTGCCTGACGCGGAAAACATCATCTACCTCGTTGGCCTCAAGTTTGGAACGGCGCAGAATCCTTCCCTCACCTGGGCAGTGAACACGCTCGTTCCAGCGTATGCGGTGGAGCGCTACGGGAACGCCCGAATGATCGCGCTTTCCACCGGCAACGTTTACCCGCTGGTGCCCGTGAAGAGCGGCGGTGCAACCGAAGAGCATCCCCTCACACCGATCGGCGAGTACGCCAACGCAGCGGTCGCACGCGAGCGTGTCTTTGAGTATTGCGCCGACAAACACCGAACATCCCTCGCGCTGCTGCGTCTCAATTATGCCGTCGAACTGCGTTATGGCGTGCTGGTAGATATCGCCCGCCGCGTTTGGGCTGGCGAAACCATTGATCTCGCGAATGGTTATTTCAACTGCATCTGGCAAGGCGATGCCAACGAATGCATCCTCCGTAGCCTGGGAATCGAGCCTGGCGCATGGAATCTTACCGGACCGGACATCCTTCGCGTCCGTAGCGTGGCCGAGCAATTCGGGAAACTTTTTTCCAGGGAAGTGCGCTTTATCAACAACGAGGCGGATACGGCCCTCTTGAACAATCCGGCGAAAATCTGTAAGCGCCTCGGTCCGCCGCCCACTTCATTGCAGACGATGATCGAGTGGATTGCGCATTGGGTCACCAGCGGCGGACGTAATCTCGGCAAGCCTACGCACTACGAAGTGCGCGATGGGACGTACTGATGCCCGAGTATCCCTTGCCTCCCGATTGGGTGCTGACCGCGTTGCGCGAGGGGATCGTCATACCGGCACATCCGCTTGCGCTTACCGCCGCGCGCAAACTCAGTGAGCGCCGCCAGGCCGCTTTAACTCGATACTATTTGGCGGCCGGCGCAGGCGGCGTTGCTGTCGGAGTTCACACGACACAGTTTGCGATCCGCGAACCGAAACACGGATTGCTTCGACCTGTGCTTCAACTCGCCAGGCACACGGTTGGTAAGAGCAGCAGGGTCTTGATTGCCGGCATCTGCGGCGCCACCGAACAGGCCGTTAGTGAAGCGCAACTCACTCGCGAACTCGGGTACCATGCGGGTTTGCTGTCGTTAGCGGCACTCAAAAGCGCGTCCGACGATGACTTGATCACGCATTGCCGCCGAGTGGCGCACGAGATTCCAATCTTCGGCTTTTATCTGCAACCCGCGGCGGGCGGCCGGCTCTTGTCTTACAATTTCTGGCGGCGCTTTGCTGAAATCCCGAACGTCGTTGCGATTAAGATCGCCGCCTTCAATCGCTATCAAACCCTGGACGTGGTCCGCGCCGTTTCTGACGCCGGCCGCTCGGCCGACATCGCGTTGTACACAGGCAATGACGATGCAATCGTCATCGACTTGCTCACGCCGGGATTTGCTGGCGGGCTATTGGGCCATTGGGCGTGTTGGACGCGCAAAGCCGTGGACCTACTGGAGGAATGCAAACGCGCGCGCCGAAACAAAACCGTTCCGGCGTCGCTCCTGACGCTTGCGACGCAAGTCACCGACTGCAACGCAGCCTTCTTTGACGCTGCGAACAATTACGCCGGCTGTGTTCCGGGGATACACGAGATACTCCGTCGCCAGGGACTGCTGGAGGGTACATGGTGCCTCAATCCCGATGAGCGCCTAAGCCCCGGACAGGCCGACGAAATCACCCGCGTTTACCGGTTATACCCGCACCTGAACGACGATTCATTCGTCGAGGAGCACCTCTCGGAATGGTTGCGCTGATCCGTGTGTTCTGCCTACAAGCTCACCATTTTTGTGGGGCAAAACCCCATTGGGGACGGTGGCGGTTTGTTGAAACTTATTTAAGGTTACGCGCGGGAAATGAACATATCACTCAAGCCACGCCATCTCGTTCGCTATAAGCAGATTCTCACTTTGTTCCTGCGCTACATGCATTCGGACGTCGCGAAGGAGATGAAACACGCCGACTTCATGACGGACGATGAGTTGGCGAAGATCTCATCCGACGGCCGGCCTGAGCAACTCGCCGACGACCTCGAGCAAATGGGGCCAACGTTCGTCAAAGTCGGTCAATTGCTTTCGAGCCGCGCGGATCTGCTGCCGGAAGCCTATCTAAAGGGCCTCGCGCGATTGCAGGACAAAGTGAAACCGTTCCCCTACAGCGAGGTGGAACGGATCGTCAACGATGAACTGGGCGTGCGCGTTTCCAAGGCGTTCGAGTCGTTCGATCCCGAACCGCTGGCCGCAGCGTCCCTGGGCCAGGTGCACCGTGCTAAACTGCGTGACGGGCGCGACGTGGTCGTGAAAGTCCAGCGCCCCGGCATTCGAAAAGGATGCGCGGAAGACTTTGAGGTGTTGGAGGAAATGGCCAGATTTTTCGATGCGTACACCAGGATCGGCAAGCGCTATCAGTTCACGAAGGTACTTGATGAATTCAAGGCCACGCTCAAGCACGAATTGGACTACCGCCAGGAGGCGACGAATCTGCGCAAGATGGCGCACAGCATGAAGGAGTTTCCCAACATCCGCGTGCCCTCGCCAGTCGATGATTACACAACCTCCTCGGTGCTCACGATGGATTTTGTTCAAGGAACGAAGGTGACTAAGCTCAGTCCATTGGCGCGGCTCGATCTGGATGGCGAAGCGCTGGCAGACGAGCTCTTTCGCGCTTACCTGAAGCAGGTGCTGGTCGAGGGCCTCTTCCATGCCGACCCGCATCCCGGCAACATCTTCCTAACCGACGATCGCAAAATCGCGCTGCTGGACCTCGGCATGATTGGGCGCACGACGCCGGGGATGCAGGAGGAATTGCTGAAACTCTTGCTCGCGATCAGTGAAGGCGATGCCGAAGTCGCGATGGAAATCATCCTTCGCATCAGCGAGACGCGCGACGATTTCAACGAGGCAGAGTTCCGCCGCAAGGCTGGCAAGCTCGTCGCTGAACAAAAAGACAGCAACTTGCAACAGATGGACGTCGGCAAAGCCTTGCTGGACGTTGGAAAAATTGCGGCAGATACGGGCTTATATGTGCCCACAGAACTGACGATGCTGGGCAAGACCCTTTTGCAATTGGACCAGGTCGGCCGCACGTTGGCGCCTAATTTCAACCCGAACGAAGCCGTGCGACGCAACGTGAGCGAGACGATGCGGCAGCGGATGTTCAAAAACCTTTCCCCGGCGAAGCTGTTGGGCACCGCCTTGGAGGTAAAGGATTTCCTTGCGGGCTTGCCGTTGCGGTTAAATAAAATTCTCGATGCGGTCGGGAACGCTGAGTTGGAACTGAAAGTGAAGACGGCGGACGCTGACCATCTGATGTCGGGTTTTCAGAAGGTGGCCAATCGCATCACTACCGGTCTCGTGCTGACGGCCTTAATTATTGGCGCGTCGCTATTGATGCAAGTCCCGACGAGCTTCCGTATTTTTGGGTACCCCGGGATTGCTATCGTGTGTTTCCTGTTGGCCGGTGGAGGAGGGGTGTGGCTGGTGCTCAGCATCGTCATTAACGATCATAGAGACAAAAAGCGCACCCGCCATTAACATGTCCGCGTATGGGATTCTTTTCGGATGCCAAAGACCGGATGGTTGAGTCTGTTGCGCTGCCGATGCTCAACAATGCCTGGCTGAAACCGTTCGGTCGGGCGACATCGCTCAAAATCGATTCCTCAAACAAAACGGCCGAAATTTCTTTGGAACTCAACGGCGAACAGACGCCGCTCACGATTTACGTGAAGGACTACGAACTAGTCAATGACCCGAGTGGCCCATCCGTGGTGCTGAAGTCGGTCACCACCTCCCGCCAATGGATGACCGCCCTGGCGCAGGAGTACTTGGTCGGCCGCCGGCTCGCGGTGCCCCCCGAACACGCCGCGATGATCACGCGGTTTTTATAAAATAGCCGTTGATCGTAATCCTAATCCTGCTCTTGATCGTCGTTTATCCCTGGAACTTGGAACTTGGCGTTCGGCTTCTGGCCTTTATATTGCTAATCGCGCAGGGCCATTAGCCCTGGGCCCGAAATATGGAAATACTGAAGATTTTATTCGTAATTTTCGAGGTGGTGCTGCTCTTCAACGTGCTCATTTTCGTGCACGAACTTGGCCATTTTCTGGCTGCGCGCTGGCGGGGGTTGCACGTCGAGCGTTTTGCGGTCTGGTTCGGCAAACCGCTTTGGAAGAAGAAAATCGGGGATGTGGAATATGTCCTCGGTTCAATTCCGGCCGGCGGCTATGTTTCCCTTCCCCAGATGGCCCCGATGGAGATCATGGAGGGAAAAAGCAGCAAACCCCGCGAAGAACTCCCGGCCGTGTCCGCCAAGGACAAAATCATCGTCGCCTTTGCCGGGCCGGTGTTCAGTTTTCTCCTCGCTGTTTTCTTTGCGTTCATTGTCTCAGCCATCGGGCGGCCAGTCACCGAGGCTGAAACCACAACCGTCATTGGCTACGTCGATAAGGATTCCCCCGCCGAAAAAGCCGGTTTGCGCGTGGGCGATAGAATTCTCGAAGTTGACGGCAAGCCTGTCACAAAATTCCTGGGGATGGGCAACAGCGTCATGTGGAATGTGGTGCGCAGTGAAGGCGCCACGGTACCAATCAAAGTCGAGCGCGAAATCGATGGCCAAAAACAGGTGCTTACGCTCGAAGCCGCTCCCCGCCGGGAACCCACCCGTTTCTGGCAACGGAAAAGTTTGCGGCAAATCATGATTGAGCCGGCGCACACGCCTATCGTCGGGCTCGTCTTTTCCAACAGCCCGGCCGCCCGAGCCGGTCTCACACGCGGCGATGAAGTCTACACGGTCAACGGACAGAAGCTTCATCATTTCGCAAATTTTGCGGATTATACCGACAAACATCCGGGGGTCGCGCTCACCATCACGGGCAGCCATGATGGCGCGCCGTTCGAGAAAACACTCACGCCCGAAGTTCCCTTGAACTCGACGAATAACAAGCCGCGGGTCGGCATCGAATGGGACGGCAGTGGCGGACGAATGACCATCAGCCGACCGGGCGTAGTGGAACAACTCGTCGGGAGTGTCGATGCCATGTTCCGGACGTTTGATGCGCTGTTCTCGCGTAAGTCGGATATCAGCCCGCAGCATCTCAGCGGCGCGGTGAAAATAATGAACATTTATTATGTCTTGTTTAAAAGCGAGCAGGGCTGGCGGCAGGCCATTTGGTTTAGCGTCATCATGAACGTGAATCTTGCCATCCTCAATCTCCTCCCGATCCCAGTGCTCGATGGGGGCCACATCCTGCTCGCGATCATCGAGCGCGTTCGTCGCCGGCCCGTGAACGTCCGCATTCTCCAGGCTATACAGACGACGTGCGCCGTTGTGATCATTGGTTATATGGTCTATATCGCCTTTTTTGACGTGCAGGAGTTGCTCTGGAAGCGTACTAAAGAAAAGCCGCATATCGAGTTTGCGCCGCAATCCAGCGCTCCGGCAAGTCACTAGAATGCAATACTGCGCCTCGCCATTTCGATACCAGCGGCGCCAAACCCGCGAAGTGATCGTCGGCGATCCCGCGCGCGGCGGCGTAATCATCGGCGGCGATAACCCGATCGTGATGCAAAGCATGCTCACTTGCGACACGATGGATACGGCCGCT
>DATENK010000116.1:0-10124 GCA_035275085.1 Verrucomicrobiia bacterium
GGAGGAAACGGAGGAGATTATTTTGAAGCGCCAGAAATACGCGGTCGAGGCGGCGCAGTTCTATTTGGAATCTACGAAACTGAGCACCACGCGTGATCTGGAAGTATTCATCCCGCGCGAATATGAGAACTTGAAGAACAATCGCCGCGACCAGGAACTGGCCATGGCGCTGGCCGAACAAAACCTGCCGCGAACACTCGCCAAAAAAAAGCTCGATTATGAAAAACTGAAACGCGACCAGAAGAAAGCGGAGAAGAAGCTGGCGGATCTGAAGAGCGACATGGACTTGCTTGCCATTGAATCACCCATCGATGGCGTCGTCTTCTACGGCGCAAATGAAAATGGCAAATGGACGACCGGAGGAACCGTGTCAAAAAGACTGGTGCCCGGCGGCAAGGTGATGGCCAATGAGGTGCTCATGACTGTGGTTAATGCTGATGATTTGATTTTGAAAGCGACGATCGCGGAATCTGAGCTGGGCAACTTCGAGCAGGGTATGAAAGGCACTGCATCACCAATTTCCTCGCCGAAGAAAAAGATCCCAGTCAAGCTCGAGCAACTCGGCGATCTGCCGCTGCCCGGGGGCGGCTTTGAGGCGCAGATTTCGTTCAAGAAAGACAAGTCCGTGCGACTCATCCCGGGCATGACCTGCAAAGTATCTTTCAGTGAAGGCAACGGTGGCCAGCATTTGCTTGCGCCGAAAGACGCGGTGTTTGGCGATGGCGATGCCAGGTACGTTTTCCTCGCCAAAGGCGCCAAGAAGCGCATGGTGAAAGTTGGGGACTCCGACGACAAGATGATCGTGATTAGCGATGGCCTGTCATCCGGCGATCAAGTACTCCTCAAAAAGCCCGAAGGCGCTGAGTAGCCGTGTCGTCGCTTCGCTTCGCTGTGCTTTTGTTGCTGCTCGTTCAGAGCGCGTTCGCTCGCCCTACCAACGCGCCGCTATCAGTTGTAGAGATCAAGCAATCCATGGATCGCGGTATTCAATGGCTGCTTAAGAACCAAAACAAGGATGGCTCCTGGGGTTCAGCGACGAAGACCAAGGAATTGAACATTTTTGCTCCAGTTCCTGGTGCACATCACGGATTCAAGGCAGGTGTTACCGCGATGAGCATTGAGGCCTTGATTGAAACCGGTGCCGCGGAGCGATCCGACGAAGCACGCCAGGTGCTCGATCGCGGTGAAGAATGGCTCTTGAACAACGTTGAGCATGTTCGCCGGGCGGACACCGTCGCGATTTACAACGTGTGGGCGCATGCGTATGCAATCCAGGCGCTGGTGGCAATGCATGAGCGCACGAGTGATCCCGAGCGCAAAAAGAAGATCAAGGAAGTAATCGCGACGCAAGTTGACCGATTGAAACGTTATGAATCGGTGGACGGAGGCTGGGGCTATTATGATTTTTCGGTCGGCTCTCAAAAGCCCGCGGCCGTCACCACAAGCTTCACCACCGCCACGGTTCTGTATGCGTTGAACCGAATGACGAAGATCGGCATGGAAGCGCCGAGCAACCTGGTTCAGCGTGGGACGGCGATGGTGAATCGCCAACGGAAGCCGGATTTTACGTATTTGTATTCGTTCGATCACAAATACCGGCCCATGTGGGAAATTAACCGCAAAGGCGGTAGCCTTGGACGCTCGCAGGCCTGCAACATTTCGTTGCGCGTCTGGGGAGATAAAACGATCACTGATGACGTCCTCGCTGAATGCCTGGATCGTTTGGTGGAACGTTACGAATGGCTGTCGATCGGCCGCAAACGCCCGGTGCCGCACGAGTCGTGGTTCCTGATCGCCGGCTATTTCTTCTATTACGGCCATTACTACGCGGCGCTCTGCGCTGACCTCCTACCCCCTGACCGAGCCGCAAACTATCGACGCGACCTGGCGCGAATCATTGTGCCGCTGCAAGAAAAGGACGGTTCCTGGTGGGATTACCCGCTCTATAACTACCATCAGCCGTGGGGCACTTCCTTCGCGCTTATGACGCTGCAGCGCTGTCTCCCGCCGAAGGGCTCGTAGGTTCAATTTTCGACCACCACAGGTGGAACAGCCGCTCCATCGTTTCGCGCGGATCTTCGACTTTGAGCGCTTCTTTGATTTTCGTCGCGAACAACGCAAAGGACAGGGGTGGCACCCGATCAACCGTCCGGATGCGCATGGGGAGATCGGCCACTGCTTCGAGGTAACGGCGCGCGCCGTCGGAATCGATATACACGTGGATGGCATCGCGCCAGGCTTCGCGCAATAAGACGTGGTCCGGTTCGTACTGCATCAGCACGTTAAAAATGATTTCGCTGGACCATTGCAGTTTGCGGACGGATTTCCTTTCACCGAAATAGTTTCGATACACCATCATCCCCGTTTGGGCGGCGTTGCGGAAGTGGTACTTGAGCAAGTCCGATCTCGAAAGCGCTTCGCGCAGATCCGTTTCGAAGTTATCGGGAGATAAAATCTGCGGAAGTTCCTTTGCGCCGAACACCTGCGCGGGTGTAACCGTTAAAACGAACCCATAATCATCTGGCGTGGCAATAGCGTTCCCGCCGCGCAATCCGCTCAGGCGCAGCGCAACTACTCGGGACAAAGCCTCGCATCCGGCGCGGCCGATCAGTGTATGGAAAAAGTAATGGCGCGCCGGCTGTGTCAACCAGCGTTGCCTCGCTCGCGCTTTCTTCGGATCAGGCTCCTCGCGGATCGCCGCCTCCATGTCCCTGGGCATGGCCAGGAATTCCTCGACCAGCAGGAAATCTGCGGTCGGAATTTCGGACAACTTGTGCTGCGCGAAATACATTTTGTTGATGATCGCGGCGTTGTGCGTCCCGCATTCGAGGCGTTCGGCAATCCAGCGCCGGGTCTCTTCAGGATGGCTCTCCTTTTCGAGCCGTGCGCGCAACTGGCTGCGGAAACTAATGATCTCTTCCGCCACTTTGTTGGTCAGCGGCATTTTGTTCGCGTTCCAACGCGGCACGGTCGGCTGAGCATGATCGGCGCGTGTAACGAAACATTCCATCATCCCCAGCCGTTCGACTTTGACCGGGCGACCCGCCAGAATGAACACGTCCCCGACCTGCAATTGGCGGATGAAGATTTCCTCGACCTGCCCAAGGGTGTAATTCCTCAACTTGACTCGCACCATGCCTTCGTTCGGGATGACGCCGATGTTCTCGAGCAGATCGCGGCGCACCCGACCCTCGCGCGTGATGAAACCCGAGTCATCCAGATCTATCTTGCCGAACAGATCCGTGTACTGCGCGCGGAGTGCTTTGCCGCCGCCGGCCAGATAATCGAGTACTGCGTCGAGGTCTTCGCGGCTGAGATTACGATAGGGGTACGCGCCTCGCGCGAGAACCAGCGCTTCATCGCGCGACCAGCGCCGAATGCAGCCCATGCTCACGAGGTGTTGCGCGAGAACGTCGAGCGGCGCTTGGGGAAGCCGAACTGGATCGAGCTGGCGCGTGCGGGCGAGCAGGGCAGTGGCGCAGCATTCGACCAGATCGTTCATGTTGGTGGCCATCAGCAAACCACGGCTCACAATATTAATGCTATGTCCGGCCCGACCGGTGCGCTGCAAGGCGCGGCTGACGCCTTTCGGAGTGGAGAGCATGACGACCAGATCAACGGAGCCGATATCGATGCCCAATTCGAGGCTCGTCGAACAAACGACGGCCCGGAGTTCACCGCGCTTCAGCCGGTCTTCCACCTCGAGGCGCACATCGCGGTCAAGCGAGGCATGGTGACATTCAATCTGCGTGGTGAGTTCCGGCATTTCCCGATGTAGCCAAAAGGTTGCCGCTTCCGCACCTGAGCGAGTGTTCGTGAAAATCACAGTGGTCCGATTTCCTTGCACGAGGCGCGCAAGCTCTTTAATCAGCCGCTCGCCGGTGTAGCCGGAGGGTGGATAAGGGTCTTTGCTCAGGGGTGAATACACCCGCAGATCGATCTTCTTGGTCGTGCTCGCATCGACGATTTCGCAGGGCCGATGGGTTCCGACCAAATACTGCGCAACTTCGTTGAGGGGGGCGACCGTTGCTGAAAGCCCAATGCGTTGTATTTGAGCATTCGCGTTCAGACGTTCCACACTCAGGCTCAAGTGCGCGCCGCGTTTGTTTTCCGCGAGGGCATGGATTTCGTCCACAATCATCCAGCGGACGGATTGCAGGTGCGGCAGCCATTTGGTCTGGCTGAGCAGAAGCGACAAGCTTTCGGGCGTGGTCAGCAGGATGTGAGGCGGTTTCGTGAACTGTTTTTGCCGTTCGCCTTGCGTCGTGTCACCGCTCCGCAATCCGACCCGAATGGGTGAGTCCTTGCCGTAAATATCCCTCAGCGGTTCTGCAAGATTCTTCTCCAGATCGTAGCTGAGCGCGCGCAAAGGCGATACATACACTGCGTAAATCGAGTTGCGCAACTTCCCGTCCTCGTGCAGAAGCGCCAACTCATTCAGCACCGACAAAAACGCAGCAAAAGTCTTTCCTGTGCCCGTTGGCGAAACAATGAGCACGTTTTTCCCCGCCTCAATCTTGGGCCACGCGGCGAGCTGTGCCGGCGTCGGTGATTTGTATTTTCCGGCGAACCATTCAGTCACCGGTGATTTCTTCAACATCCAGTAAGAGCATACGTGTATTCGCCACTGCCTGCCACCACTGCGGCTATCACGATCCGGGCGCCGCGGGTACGCCGAGGACCTTGCAAATTCCTTGAGCAGTCCATTTCTTGATTTCGCTGTGACGCGGGATGGGTGCGTCTTTGCCAGTGCCGGGATTAATCCGATATATGTTTGCCGCCATGATGACTGAAGTGGCAGCCATGATCGCGCAAGTGTTTCTCCAACTTGCCGCGCTTCACCGGTTAAGTCTTCGAGGCGGCCATTTCAGCGATGCGGCGCGCATAGCGCTGCCGTGATTCGCGCAGCGAGTCGATGGCGTCGCGAGCCATTTCGAAAGCTTCCTCAATCGTCTTTGCTTCAGTGACCAATTGCGGCTCCAGTGGCGAAGTCACCCCGTAGCCACCTCCTTCTTCCTGGGGCAGGACTTGCAGTGTTAGAACCAATTCTCCGTCACTGACCGTGTAGTCCTTACCGACATGCTTACATGGTATCATGTCACCGAATAACGACCATAACGGGGTCTTCATCGGCGGCGCGCGGGTTCGGTGGCCCATCTGGGGAACGGCGTATCCGGGCCTTTTTGCGCGTGCCAGATGATGCGGTTGAGCAAGTCTTCGGGGCAGGCGTCGACTTTGTGGAGGGGAAGCCGGGCGGACGCTTCGGCGAAGTAGCGCATTTTCGGATCGCGATGGGCGCGGGCGGGCGGATTCATTTGGTCCAGAGGAATGTTGTTCGTAAGAGCTGTGTACGGAGTGAAGTCGGGTATTTCTGTAAAACAATCGCTCATAGGAGTGGCCGCGGCGTCCATCTGGTTCATAGGCGGGAGGCCAAGCATCAGTTCGATGGTACGGAGCATGCCGGGCTGATTGTATTGGGTACTGATGACCTTACCGCGCTTTGTGTAAGGGCTGATGACATAGGCCGTCGTGCGATAGCCGCTCACATGGTCCCAACCGTCCTGGGGATCATCTTCGATCGCAAAGATGCACGTCTCGTTCCAGAACTTGCTGCGACTGATCGCTTCGACGATCTGCCCGAAGGCGAGATCGTTATCGGCGACGCTTGCGGCCGGCGTTGGAAAACCGGCTTTAGTGCCCGAGGTGTGGTCGTTTGGAAGGCAAATGATGGACAGATTCGGGAACTCACCGGACTCTTCATAACCCTGCAGGTCCTTGATGAATTGCGCGGCGCGAAAGACATCCGGAACCTCCATACCCCATCCGAGCGTGTTCGTGTTCAGATACGGGCGCAGGGATTCGACCGCAGGACGGCTGGAAACAAATGTGTTACTGGTTCCCCGAGTAAAGTCGCGATAGAAGTCGAGAAACTTTGGCAATGGTCTTCGTTTTGGTTCGTGCCGCCACGCCGTGTCTGCAATCGCGAACTCGCCGTAATCGCGTAGTGATTTTCCGTGTTCGATGACATTGTCCCATATGAATCCGCTCGGCGCGTACGCGAGCGCATCTACGTCGTCATCTTCCATTCCGTCCGGATAACTACGCGGAAATCCCGCAAAGGAGCGTTCCAAATAATCGGTGGCAAAAGCGGTGGTGGACCATTCGTGGCCGTCGGCGCTGTTCACTCCCGAACAGTAAGTGTTATCCAGCAGGACAAACTCGCGAGCGATTTTGTGTTGGTTCGGCGTGATGTTTTCGCCGAAGACGCAGAGGTTCGAGGCGCCATTCCCTTCGCGCATGTCGCCGAGGACCTGATCGTACGTGCGATTCTCTTTGATAATGTACACGACGTGCTTGAAAACTGAGGGTTCCCCGACGCGTTCGGGCACAGGACGCGAAGGCTGGTTGGGGCGCGCGGGAAGTTGCGAGGCTTCGATGATTTCGCGGCGGCAATTCGCAAGCACCTGGCGCGTTTGCGTAATCAATTGTCCGCGGTTCGGTATCGGCACCATCGATAATGTCCCGAAATGCTGGTGCGAATTGAATTTCGCGGTTTGGTCTGGCTGCGTGCGGCGTCCCGAGCCGATTCCTTTGATGTTGGCCACGTGCAACTTCTTCCGCAGATTGTCATAGAGCACCGCGCCGGGAAACCAGCCAACCGGAATGAGCCCGCGCAGCTTCGAATTACCCGGCCGAAAATCAACCACGGCAACGGCGTTCTGCGTGCCATGGCAGACATAGAGTGTGTCGCCCGACGGATCGAACGTGAGTGCATTCGGGCTGGCCCCGAAGTAATCGCGCGGTTGCCATTTGAGGGAGATCGTTTCAGCGACGCGATCGTTCCGCAGGTCCAGCACGGTTAGGGAATCGCTACCTGCATTTGCAATGACCAGATAATGGCGACCCAATGCGAGGCCCGACGCATGCAACCCCGCTAGCACTTCCTTCACTTCCCCGGATTGCAGATCAACAACCGACACCGACCCTTCGTTCGCGATATGTCGTTTTGGATCAACGCGCACGAAAGTGCCTCGGCCAGCCGGGCCGACGAGGCTGTTCGTGTCAGGTCGACGCCCGCCCCAATTGCTCACGTATGCTTTCTTCGCGGTCAGACGCACGTCGTACGGCGCCGCACCCACATCAAATAGGCGCAGCACCTTTCCGGTGACGGCATCCATTTCGAGCAAGCGGTTGGACAAATTGAGAACGACGTAGAGCCGTTTGCCATCCGCCGAAATAGCGAGCCCAGAGGGAATTTCGTTTGTGCGTCGCGGCAGGTTCGCTTTGGGCAGGGGAATCGAATGCAGCGCCCGGACGTTTCGGTTCGCTACCTCGAAGACCTTCACGCTCCCGTTCACATCTGACATGTAGATGCGTGAGCCGTCTGGCGAGAAGATCAGGCCCGTGAAACTTAGTTGCGCTTTCGTGTCAGGGACCAGCGTATGTGAGGAACCGCTGGTGGCCAATTCGCCCCCCGGAAGCACCACAGCCTCCAACACGTCGCCCGAAGAAGGATCAAGCACGATGAGATGGTTCGTCTTTCCTGAAGTTACCAGCAACAAGCCATTCGGACTGAGAGCTAATGCCTGCGGCCGCATGCCCGGCAACGCGATTTGTTGGCCGGCGGGTGTGAGGATTTGGCTTACTGGCAGAATAAATTTGTCTTCGCGAATCGTGCCCACCGGGTGCGAACTGAAATCGCGCGAAGCGCAGCCGATTACGATCAGGATTAAGATGAGGATTAGGAAAGTGGTGCGCACCAAATGGATTTAACGGGTTTGCGTGGCGTTGGCCAGCTTCCAGGTTTTGCGGTAATACTCGTGGCGCTTTTGGATGGCCGCTATATACGCGCGAGTGCCCGGATAATCCATTTGTTTAAGGAATTGTGCGCTGTTCGTCGCAGCGGCGCCTTTATTCCAACGCAAGACATGTGTCCGCCCGGCATTGTAATCCGCCAGCGCGAACACCACCGGATCATCGGCCCGCGGATAACGGCGCATCAGTTTTCGCAGATACCATGTGCCCGCCAACAGATTTTTTGCAGGATCATACAAATGCTCATGCGAAAAGTAAGGAAGCCCTTCAGCACGCGCCCATTCGCCGGCTGCGGCTTCCTGGATTTGCATGAGCCCGATTTCTCGCGCCGCACCACGAGCCCGGGGATTAAAACGGCTCTCGCGCCAGACCACCGCCTTGATCAAAGTCGGATCGACGCCGTACTTCTGCGCTGCGGCGAGAATCGCCGCATCATGGCTGTTCTCACGATAGGTGCGGAATATTTCAAAGCCGATCAGCAGCAGAAAAACCAGGACGATGCCGGCGACGATCCAGTGGCGGTACTGGTAGAACTTACCGCGCGGAGGCATTTCCCTTTGCAGGGAGGAAAAGTTCCTGGGGCTCGCTTTCGCCACTGACCTGAATCATGACCGAAGCGTCTTTAATATCAAGACAGCGCACACTGATGTTTGTGCTGCCAAGCGGCACTTTCGCGGATTCGTTTGGCCCGAGCGTGGCACCGTTGATCATCGCGAATTTCCGCTTCGCCGTCCCCGAGATGTTCTTGAGCACGAAATTTGTGGGTGCCATCGCTCGCACAGCAGTCGGTGGCGGCCACGCAAATGGCGCGTCCCCGAACCCAGCGCTCGACCGGACGACAAGCAGCCGCTCGATCTTCGATGGTTGTAGCGTGCTGTCTTCGCCGTTAATGATCCAGCGCGTGACGTAATAAAAGTTGTAGGCGTCCTCGGCTTTGATGAGAACATCGATCTGGCCGCGCGTATAATCATTGTCCAGCAGGAGCTTCTTCTCGATCGCATCTCCTTTATCTACGATTAATTTATAGGCTAGGAGTTCGCAAAACCCTTCGACGGTATCACTATCCAGTTCGCGGCCGACCGCCACGTTCTCGTTCAACCAGGCGTGACCGTATTCGTGCGCGCATACGCCCAGGAATTTGTTTGGCGTCATGCCGGCGAGCACGCGGATTTCATGCTCATACCTGTCCTGCTTGCCGCGGGTACGGGTGATACCCAGCAGCGCGCTGTGAGTGGTCGGAAAGCGCTTCACGCGGCTTAGGGATTCGAGTTCATGGGCGTCAACCAGGTCAAAAGACACATTCTGCTGTGGAAACACCTGCGCTCCCCGCAGCATGATGATCATGTCACGTTTGACTTCCTCGAACATCATTTTGGCCTGCTCCCCGGAAAGCACCGCGGTTTTGGCGTCGCGGAGGCAAAGAATGCGCCCGTCTTTAAGATCGAGATTCTTCCTGGCGGGCAATCGGCAGGTGAAGCAAGCTTTGGCATTTTCAGCGCAATCGCTGCACACAGGCTTGCGCGATTCGAAATAGGGGCTGCTGGCCATGTACACGGTGGACCGGATGGGCTCATCGCAAGAAATGCACGTTTCCTGCGCTGCATGCCCCAAACTGCTCGTCAGAACCAGAATTGCGGCCAGGCGGCATCGCATACGCCTTTTCGAGCAAGCAATGCACTTGCCAAGCAATTGTCTCCTTGCATAACACCCACAAAATCAGGTATTTTCATGTCATGTCAGACCCTGCGCACAGCGCTACCAAACCGTTTTCCCGGCCTGACAGTCACCTTCTTGTTAACTCATTGATTTGCCGGCTTGACAGGAATGTAAAGATTGGGTGACAAAATACTTCGGCAACATGATAATGCGCAATATAGGCGCGGTGTTGAGCACGCCCGCGCCACGATTGATTTATGGCTAAAGACAAGCTCCAGGCATCGCGCTTTGAGCTGAAATACGTCATTCCAGAAGCGACGGCGTTGCAAATACGCGACTACGTCCGCTCGTACCTCGAGTTGGATGAATTTGGCGTGGGCAAGCCGAATTATTCGTATCCGGTGCACAGCCTCTATTTGGATTCGGATGACCTGAAACTCTATTGGTCAACGATCAACGGCGACAAGAATCGCTTTAAACTTCGAATACGCTTTTACAACAACAATCCTGAGACTCCCGTGTTTTTCGAGATCAAGCGGCGGATGAACAACTGCATCTTGAAAAAACGCGGTGGCGTGCGGCGTGAGTATGTATCGCGTTTGCTTGCCGGTCATATGCCGGAGCCGGCCTTTGTCGTGTCTAAGGAGCCCAAG
>DATENK010000117.1:0-4179 GCA_035275085.1 Verrucomicrobiia bacterium
CACGCGGTCGCGATTGCGGGCGGAGAGACGACAACGAACCCGGGCCAGATTCTAATAAGCGTCGCGTTGATTGGACTGGTCCCAAAAAATCGCGTGCTGACGCGCTCCGGTTCGCAGGTGGGGGATGCCGTGTTCGTGACCGGTGAACTGGGCGGCTCCCTGGCGGGCAAACACCTCGAGTTCGAGCCGCGCCTGGCTGAAGCGCATTGGCTGGCAGAGCATTTCCCGATTCATGCGATGATTGATATCAGTGACGGCCTGGCCGGCGATTTACGGCATTTGATGCAGGCCGCGCATTTGGGTGCGGAAATCCTTTCGCGCGCGATTCCGATCAGCCGCGCGGCGAAGCTGCAGACGCATGCGGAATCGTCCGCGAAACCGCCGTTGCTGGCGGCGCTGACCGATGGCGAGGATTTCGAATTGCTGTTCACGTTGCCTTCGAAACAGGCGGTGCCGCTCATCGACGCATGGAAGAAGCAGTTTCCCAAACTAAAATTGTCCTGCATCGGGAAAATGACTGCGGAAGCGGGACTGAAGATTCGGGACAAGGATGGCGTTCGCCAATTGAACCTGAAAGGCTACACACATTTCTCGTGATGCCGATGATTGTGT
This sequence comes from Verrucomicrobiia bacterium, assembly GCA_035275085.1. Taxonomy (GTDB): domain Bacteria; phylum Verrucomicrobiota; class Verrucomicrobiia; order Limisphaerales; family DATENK01; genus DATENK01. Next base: position 613 of record DATENK010000117.1, read on the forward strand.
CCAATTCGCCGGACGAAACGCTACAGCTCGGAGAGCAATGGGGCCGCGAGGCGAAGCCGGGTTGGGTCATCGGCTTGACCGGCGATCTGGGTGCGGGCAAGACACAATTCGTCAAAGGCATTGCGCGCGGCCTCGGGATCAGGTCACGCATCTCATCGCCGACGTTCACCCTTGTCCACGAATACCGCGAAGGCCGCTTGCCACTGTACCACATCGATTTATATCGGTTGGACACTATGCAGGATGTTTTCGCGGCGGGCCTGGAAGAATATTTTGGACAGACCGATGGCGTGACGGTGGTGGAATGGTCGGAGCGTTATCCGCTCAAAGCGAACCGGCAGGCGCGCATTGAGTCCTCCGGTGAATCCCAGCGGCGCATCAGCTATGAAAATTCTGGCGCTTGAATTTTCGTCCGAACAGCGGAGCGTCGCCGTGGTGGAGGACGGGACTGTGCTTGGCGAAGCGTGCGAGAAGACGGGCAAGCATACGCAGGCGTTTGCATTGATGGCAGCAGCGCTCGCGCAAGCTGGCATCGAGCGCGAACAGATCGAATGCGTGGCCGTTGGGCTTGGACCTGGCAGCTATATGGGGACCCGAATTGCGATTGCGATTGCGCAAGGCTGGCAGTTGGCGCGCGGCGTAAAGACCGCAGGAGTCAGCAGCGCGGAAGCCGTGGCTCGACAAGGCGCCGAAGGTGGTCCGGCTGGGCCCGAGGCGCGGACAATTGCGCGTTTGGCACATGAAAAACAGGCGTTTGTGCCGGCCGACACGTTGGAGCCAATTTATAGCCGGCCAGCAAACTTTGTTAAAGCTCCGCCGCCGCGGACGATAATGTAAGTGGGTATGGGCATACCGCACCGTTGCTGGGCTGAAGTGGATTTGGACGCTCTGCGCGAGAATCTCGCGTGGATACGCCATCGCGCCGGCGCACGCGTGAAGGTCATCACGGTGGTAAAGGCCGATGCTTACGGGCACGGCTTGAAGCCGATTGCCGGGCTCCTGATGCAGAGCGCGACGGACATTTTCGGCGTGGCGAACCTGACGGAAGCGCAAGCCATCCGCAGCGTGGGCAAAGGCTGGCCTATCCTGATGCTTGGCGCGTGTTTGCCGGAGGAAGTTCAATGCGCGGTGCGGGATGACGTGATGCCAACAATTTCGACGACAGCGGAAGCGGAACTTTTTGCAGCGGCGGCCCGGAACGCGGGAAAGATTTGCAACGTGCACGTCAAGATCGATACGGGGATGGGCCGGTTGGGGGCACGGCCGGAAGAGGCGTTGGAAGTGATCGGTAGGATCAAATCGTGTTCTTCGTTGGCGATGCAAGGTATTTACACGCACTTTGCCAGCGTGGAGGATGACGCGGAGTTTTCACGGCGTCAGATCGAGCTGTTCAAAACGGTTATTCGCGAGATCAAGGCCGGCGGGGTACGCGTGCCGCTCGTGCACGCGAACAACAGTGGGGCGCTGCTATTGGAACGCTCCAGCATCTTCAATGCGGTCCGGCCCGGTTTGCTGGTTTTCGGCATCATCCCCCCGGGACAGCGGGCGGCGGAGTGCACGGTGCGGCCGGCGTTGTCCTGGAAGTGCCGTGTGACTCTGGTGCGGGAAATCGCGCGCGGCACACGCCTTAGTTATGGAGGGACGTTTACCGCGCCAAAGAAAATGCGCATAGCGGTGTTATCGGCCGGTTACGGGGACGGATATTTGCGGGCCGGGAGCAGCCGCGCGCAGGTGCTGATTCGGGGCGCGCGGTGCCCGATCGTCGGACGCATCACTATGGATCAGATGCTCGCGGATGTTACTCACGCGCGCCGAGTGGTTCCGGGCGACGAGGCGGCTTTGATTGGTGGAAACATTTCCGCAAACGATGTCGCCGGCTGGGCGGGAACGATTCCGTGGGAAGTGCTGACCGCGATTACTTACCGGGTGCCGCGGATTTATCGGGGGAGCCGGGCGGCCTAGCCATTTCGGCGCGGCGCTTGCGGATAAACCAGATCACGAAGACGACAGCCATGGCGATGATCACGTAATCTATTTTGTGGGAGTAGGTTTGCACGACCGGCCATTTTTCGCGCAGCTTCATGCCCAGCAGGAGCAGGGAGGTGTTCCAAATTGTTGCCCCGAAGAATGTTGCCAGCAAAAACGGCGTGAGAGGCATTTTTCCAATGCCGGCGGGGATCGAAATGAAATGGCGCACCACGGGAATGAACCGGCTGATGAAGAGCCACATCGTTCCGGAGCGTCGATGGAAGAAAGTTTCGGTGCGTTGGAGGTCGTGTTGGTTCAGCAGCAGGTATTTGCCGATTTTCAGCACGAACGGTTTGCCCCCGTAATAACCCATCAGATATGAGAGCAGCGAGCCGACAATGGAGCCGATGCTTGTCGCTAGAACGGCGGCCCACAATACCCATTTGCGGTCGGCCACCTGGAAGCCGACGAAGGGCATCACCGCTTCGCTCGGAACCGGCGCGATCATGCTCTCCAGCGCCATGAGGCCTGCCGCGCCCGCGTAGCCAGTCGTATCCAGAACCTTGACCGCGATGTTGGAGATGTATTCAGTGATCATCCTGCAAGCTGGCGTAAAATGCAGAATGACCAGCGCGGTTTCAAACTGAATTGACGAATATTTATGCCTGAACTGCCGGAAGTGGAAATGGTCGTCCGCAAGTTGCGGCCGCGCGTAACAGGCAAAACCATCCGGGCCGTCTCGGTACGGCGCTTGCGTGTGATTGCGCCGACTAGTGAAAGGGAACTTGTGCAGACGCTGAAAGGCGCACGGTTTGTTTCCGCAAGGCGGCGCGGCAAATATCTGGTGTTCAGCTTGCGGCGCGGCAAGACGAGATTCACGTTGCTCGGCCACCTGGGAATGTCCGGCGACATGTATGTGGCCGCGCGCGAACAGCCGGAGCCCAAACACGCCGCAGTTGTGCTCTCGCTGGGAAAGGAAAAATTTATTTACGAGGACACGCGGTATTTTGGACGATTCACGTTGGATACCACACCGCTTGCATATCTCGGTCCTGAACCGCTTGCGAAGGATTTTCAGTTGGACGCGTTTTCGCTAGCGCTGCGGCGTTCCGCGCAACCAATCAAAGTGAAGTTACTGGATCAATGCCTCATCGCGGGCCTTGGAAACATTTATGCCAGCGAAGCGTTGTTTCACGCACGAATCGATCCGCGTGTCGCCGCGCGCAAATTGACCGACAAACAAATTGGGCGCTTGTGGAAAGCCATTCCAGAGGCGCTGCGGCACGCGATCCGCCACGGGACCACGCGCGGAGATGGCTACATTGGCCGCCTCACCGTTTACGATCGTAAGGGCAAACCGTGCCGCACTTGCAAGGCGCCCATTCGCAGAATTGTACAGGGCGCGCGCAGTACGTATTTTTGTGCAAAGTGCCAGCACTAAGCATCACCGCTGGACTTCCGCCTGCCTAACGCCGCGTTTCAAGCAGCGCAAGTGTCGCCCAGGCCGTGGTCGAAACAGTTTGGGCATAGCTTTCACCGCGCGCCGGTCTCGTCGTCGCAGGCCATGAACCATCACCTTGTTGTTGTGCTATCAGGAAC
>DATENK010000118.1:0-3281 GCA_035275085.1 Verrucomicrobiia bacterium
TGCTCGTCCGTGCTTGCAGCTTCTTTCAGGATCCCTTCGGTTTCCATTTTTCGCTGCGCAAGCAGTTGACTCAATTGTTCCATGCAGCTTGGGGCGCCGCTTAGCACTTTGGCCATCACGGGCTTTCCGATTTCCATCACGTAGCAATCGCCATCCGCGCGGACGGTGGCGCTGCGCGGTTCGCCAGTGAGCAGCGACATTTCGCCGAAACAATCGCCCGCCCCCAGCGTTGCCACTTGAATTTTCGATCCATTTTTTGAGACCAAAACGTTCGCTGCCCCGCGGAGCATCACGAACATCGACTCGCCCGCGGCGCCTTCCTCGATCACCGGTTCGCCACGACCGAAAAGTTTGAGGCGCGCCTGGTTGACCATCTGGTTGAGTTGATCTTCGGAAAGACAATCAAAAAGTCGTTCTCCGCGCAGAATAGAAAACGCTTCCGCCTGGTCTTCCTGAAGGGGTGGCGCTTTTTTGCGTTCAACCTGCACTGTGCGAATCGGGAAGGGAATGGTGATGCCCTGGCGCTTCAACTCATACCAGACATTGGTGCGCACGGAGTCGTTGGTCTCGTTCATCCGAGAGTGATTGCCCATATAGAATTTGACCTCGTAAGTCATGGCGTAATCGGAAAAGTCGACCAGGAACACTCTGACAGGTGGATTGGGGAGAACGTTTTTGGCCCTTTGTGCGGCCCGTCCAAGCGCTTCTTTTACGCGGTTGGGCGGCACATTGTAATCGATGCCCACCCGGATGCGCATGGCGTGGACCTCAGTCGGATAGTGCAGGTTAACGATCTGATGGCCCACCATCTCGTTGTTTGGGATGTCGAGATATATCTCGTCGTTTGTGCAAAGCCGCGTGGAACGCCAGTTGATCTCACGCACTTCGCCGTAGGTGTCGCCCACCTTCAACCAATCACCGACCTTGAACGGCCGATTGATTTGTATCGATATGCCGCCAATGATTCCGGCGAAGAGATTCTGCCCGGCAAAGCCGACAATGATTGCGACCACCCCGGAGCCTGCCAGCAGTCCTTTCAGTTGTGTCTCGGCATGGTAGCCGTAACTCAGAATAAGAAGCAGGACGATCAGGAAGATGACTCCGCCAACTACCTCGCGCAGAAAATTCGGAATGGCTGTCTGTCGCTTCTTTTCGAAATAAAAATCCCAAACGTAGCGATTAACGAGAGCGACAATCAGAGCAGTACTCAACAAGATTGCTGCCGCACCTACATGATAGCGCCACGGTGCGTGAACTCCGTAAATTGTGATCGCGGCGTAGAAGGCGAGGATCAAACAGAAAAGCCGAAAGAACAATCCGAGTTGAACCCCGGCGCGGCGTTTTAGGAATCGCCCAATCCCGAGAGCGACAAAGAAGGTCCCGATAAACGCGAGTACAGTGATCGCATCTCGCTGTGGCTCCGAAAGGGCGTCCAACATCGCGCGCATATTATACCAGAAGAAGACCGCCGGAATAGCTTTTCTGCGTTACGTTTAAAAGGCAAACCGATCCTGCACCAGGGTTACGGGCTGACCAGGCGTCTATTTTGGCGGAGCAAAGACTAGCCATGCCCATCCGGCAAGGAAACAAAGACCGCCCAGGGGAGTAACTGCACCCAGCCAGCGTTGATTTGTTAGGGCAAGCAAATACAAGCTTCCGCTGAACAGGAAAATCCCCATAAGCAGCAGCAAGCATGCGCCGCGGTTGATGGTCCCGTAGAGCGCAAGCGCGAGGAGCGCAATTGCATGTATGAACTGGTAAAATACTGCCTTGTTCCAGGCATCGAGCATCCCCCGCTCTTCAAGCGTCGATCGCAAAGCATGCGCACCAAACGCTCCCAATGCGACTGCCACGAAGCAAAGCGCCGCTGCAATTCGAAAAAGCAAAATCGACATGTCGCTAATTCCAGCGAGTTCGCCGGTTCTCCAACTCCTTTTTCAAATTGGTCAACGCCGATTGCCTGCTTCGGCGAGTCGTTCTGACATAGAAAATTGTTCCTGCCATTCCCAGAGCCGCTGCTCCGAGAAAATTCAGCGCTGGTCCGAGTTTCCATAAGTACGCGCCAAGAATTGCGCCGGTGCTCACGATCAAGTCGCGGACCAGATAGTACGCCCCAATCATTTGCCCGCGGCGTTCTGGATCAGAGTAGCCAATGATTAGCGCTTTACGGGGTGTATCGCCGAATTCCTTCAGGCCCCGGATCGTAAACGCGATGGCCAGGGCGGAAAAACTGCGCGACATCAGTAGGCTGATTGGGAAAAGCGTGAACATGATAAAGGTCACGATTACGAATGGCTCGCGGCGATATCGATCGGCGTAATGCGAAGCAGGAATGATGCATAATGTGGCGGCGAGCATTTCTATTGTCGTGAGAATCCCCACTTGCCTGGCGCTCACGCCTATGTAGTCCATCGCAAAAATTACCACCCACGCGTATGGAACTCGTTCGCAAAAACGGATGAGGATGTCGCTGACGAGCAGACGCCTCATCGGCTGATTGAACTCACGCAGGCTTCGCCAAAAATTCCATTGCTCCGTCTCCCTTGCCGTTCCCGTGGCTATTCGCGCGTCGGCATCCGAATGGTCTCGCAGTTGCCGTTGCACCAGGATTGTAAGTGCTGACAAAAAGATCGAGATGACGAGCGCAATTCGCACGCCGGGAATGATTCCGAAGCGATCGATTAACATCCCGCCGAAAATGGGCGCGACCATGATCGGCAATCGTTTGATTACTGATTGAACGCCTACACCCATGGAATGGCGGTGTGCCTCGAGCGCAGCCCCAACAAGTGAAAACGTGGCGGGCAGGGAAAAACAACTCCACGAAAGAAAGAAAAACATTCCCGCGATCACCCCGCCCCAATTTGGAATGAGCAGGACGAGCGCATAGCCAACAATCGAGACTACGTTGAAAATGATGAAGGCGCTCCGATGTCCCCAGCGATCCGCGACTACGCCGCCAGGGTAGGCATAGATCGCACCAAGCAGGGTGCGCAACGCATCGTAAAGCCCGATAACGAAAACCGTCGCGCCAACGGTTTGCAGATACTTCGGCACAAAACGCATCCAAAGCTCTTCGCCTGCGCCTATGACAAAAATGGCGACCAGCAGGATGACGAGATTGCGTTTGAGCCCGAAGAATGAAGCAAGAGATTTCAGCGCCGGCACGTCTGAGTTTTGTCGGATTCGCTCGCGTTATTCAAGTCGACGCAGGACCAAAAGTTGCGCCGCCTTTTCAGTCGTGGCCCGCGCCCACCGGTCTTGGCCCGCGCGATTTTTCT
>DATENK010000119.1:0-3877 GCA_035275085.1 Verrucomicrobiia bacterium
CTTTTTCCCTTTAAACCGGTACCAATCATCGTCACCGTCTTTTTGCAGTATTCCGTTCAGAGCGAGGGGCAGGTCGTCCGAAATTTCAGTGGCCTTGTCTTTTTCGTCATTAGGCTCTTTCTCCAGCGCATTGCCGAACGGCGAGACGCGGACCCAATTTGGCGATGGCGCGATCTGCCCATCGCGCTCGGCCAGGACGCCGAACTTTTCCTGCGGATCCCTGGGCAGCGCAATCTCCTGCGAAAACTCGCCGGCCGCATCGCCAATAAACTGCACATTTACCTTTTCGCCGGCCTTGCCGCCGGCGGGATAAACCGCCATCGGTCGCGGAAAGGTGCCCACGTGCAACCGGTATTGTGTATCGGATGGACCGGTGTAGGTGGAATCGCGCACTTGTACGATGTAATCGCCGTCGGCAGGGGTAACAATGCTCAGTGCGCCATCCTGCGCGAGCAGCGGCGCGTCATCGGAACTCGCGAGCACTTTTCCATCCTTGCTTTGAATGGAAACAAACGGGTCCAGCAACGCGCGCCCGAGTCGGATTGCTTCGACCTCTACGGCGATGGGCTGCCCTTTCTTCGCGCTAACCTGAAAATAATCCATGTCCTCACCCCCAGCCGCGCCCTGAACTGTGGCGTTTAAGGGGATTGGTTGCGCCTTTGCGGGATCGTTGTTCGGTTCGACTTCGTTCGTGCTCGCAAATGGGCCGACGTAAAACAGCCGCAGGTCCGAAATTCCTGATGCACACCGGATGCGGACATGATGCTCGCCTATTCGGCAATCCGATGCGATCTTCAGCTTCGCCTTGTTAGTTTTGAGGTCCAGCACTTCAATGCCGGACCCGTAAAAAACAACTTCCTGGGCATCGTCCAGCCGCTCGCCATTGAGCTTCACCTCGACTTCGGTCCCGCGCTGGCCACCTGGCGGTGTAATCGAATTCAGACGTGGTCCGGTGGCGACCGCGCTGGTCGCTATCGCAAACAATCCGAGAGCGAAAATCCGGCGCATACTTCCCACCTCTCTTTACGCCAACAATTCCTTCACCACGTCACCGTCCTTCACGATCTTGATCGGACGGTTCCCCGGTGCGAGCAGATTCTTTTGGAAGTCGATGCCGAGGAGGTGATAAACCGTGGCCGCATAATCCTCGACGGTGAGCGGATCGGAATCGGGTTCGCCGCCGGTCGGATCGGACGCGCCGTAAACCATCCCTTTCTTGATCCCGCCACCGGCGAGTACCACGTTGAACACACGCGGCCAATGATCCCGCCCCGATGTCGCGTTGATCTTAGGCGTGCGGCCAAATTCGGTGGTGACCATGACGAGCGTGGAATCGAGCATCCCGCGTTGATCCAAATCGCGGATCAGTGCCGCGAACGCCTGGTCGAACTTGGGCATCTGATTGCTGAAAGCATTCTTGATGTTGTCGTGGTGGTCCCATCCGCCGTAAGTGAGTGACACAAAACGCACACCGGCTTCCACCAATCGCCGCGCGAGCAACATGCGCTGCCCCGCCGCACCAGAGCCGTAGTCTTCCTTGAGCTTGTCCGGCTCGTCTTTCAGCGAAAATGCGGCGCGCGCTTTTTCGGAACTCAACATCGAATAAGCCTGCGAATAGAATGAATCCATCCCGTCGAGCGCATCGCTTTTCTCCAAGACGCTGAAATGCGCATCCACGACCTTCCGCATTTCGCGCCGCTGCGCAAAGCGCGCTTCGTCGATGCCCTTGGGCAAACTGAGATCGCGTACTTTGAAATTACCGTTCGCCGGATCGCCACCGAGCGTGAACGGCCCATATGCCGAACCCAGATAGCCAGTCCCAGCGAAAGTGGTAGGCATGTTCGGGATGCACACGTACGGCGGCAATTCACCGCGCGAGCCTAGTTCGTGGGAGACTACGCTGCCGATGCTCGGGTATTGGAGGGCCGGGCTCGGGCGATAGCCGGTAAACATGTTATGCGTCCCACGATCGTGGTCCGCTTCGCCGTGCGTCATGGAGCGCACGACGGTGATCTTGTCAGCGATCTTGGCGGTTTTCTCCAGGTATTCGCCGAAATAAATCCCGTCGAGCTTCGTCTTAACGGTGCCGATCGGCCCGCGATATTCAATCGGGGCAAGCATCTTGGGGTCAAAGGACTCCTGGGCTGCCATCCCGCCGGGGAGATAAATATTGATGACAGATTTGGCGACGCCTTCTTTCACGCCGCTGGCCGAGCTGGCCCGCAAAAAGTTTGGCAACGTCAGCCCGAGGCTGCCAATCAGTCCCGCGAACAGGAATTCACGACGATTTGGACGCCAGATGTGGTCCGAACTGTTGCACCATTTTCCGTATTCACTCATATAAGATCCCGTTTCTCGGGCTGCCGCCCGCACAACTACTTTTCAGACGCTGACCAATCTGGCTTTATTCTCCCATAATCTACCCGATTCCACCAGCCTGAACGTATGCGGGTGGGGTGACAACCCACTTGGCCGGCATGAGCCGTGCAGATCCTTCGGATTAATCCGTGAGTCGTTTAGTGGCGAGCGAACGGCGCTTCACGCCGTTCGTTGCTAAATCGATGACGCCAGTGTTCCGGGTCAACTGACCCTGGACCCGACCGGTGGCTCCGAGGGCATTCTGATCTGAGGCGCAATAATCCGAGGCGCCGGACTCGACGCGTCAGGCGAAGACTTCTCTTTGCGCGCCGTCCGAATACTCATGGCCAGGCCCATCAGCATTCCGACACCAAGAAATACGAACCCCATCAGCGCCACCGGTCCATGAAAGCTCTGATTGGCGACTGGCAGCAGATTGAAATCTACGGTCGTCCGGTTGTGCCAGCTTAGCAGCAGCACGAAAACCAATAGGGTCGTCAGGAGCACGGTCTTAAAAACCACTTTCGCATTCATGCGAAAAACAATTAGCACGGGAAATGCCAAGCGCTCCCAGTCGTATTTTCCACGATCTTAAATGATCTTGCTGATGCGAGCCTCTGTCATAAAACCGGACACCGCGCTCACTTCGGCTTGCCAACACAATCGGCCCAATGCGCAATGAAAAACTTTTTCTCTTGCGGCAAGAAGGTGTCAGAGGTGCCGATTAGCGGGCGCAAGGCCGTCATCATTTGCAGTTGCACCAAAATGAAAATGATAGCCCAGACTTTCACACTGTCCGGGGATTTTGGAGTGAATTGCTTCAGGCTGCCAATCAGAAACCGCAAACCAAACCCCGTCGCCACGATCCAGAATAAAAGGTGCAGGGCGCCCATCCCGGCCACGGATTGCGTGCTCGCCGAAAACACCCATGCCACGGGCGCGAAACCAATCAGCAGGATTGCGCTCAGGGCCAGCAGTCCGGCCAGGAAACCAAATACTTGTCCGAGCCGAACCGGAGAACCGCTGAGACACGAGAATATATAGAGGCTCGGCAAACAGATCAGGCCGGAGATTATCATGCCCGCAGCGATTTTGACCGGCGCCGTCCAGAGTTGCGCGCCTCCGGAAAAGGTTCCAACCACCAGTCCGTAAATGATGCAGCAGAATGCGGCGACCGCGAGCAAGCCAAAGATTAGCCGCCGTTGCTCGCCTTGTCGCAGGGTCGCCGCGATCCGGCCGGGTTCGCGCAGGATCGCTTCCACAGCCTGTATTAGGCCGCGTACCGGTTGATCACTTTGTGTGGCATTTTCGGTGGGTGGCGCACTAGATGCAGTCAGGTCATTGGTCATACGTCATTTTGTTGAGAACACTATGGAGACAGCGTCGAAAACCGTTTCGTAGAAATTTCCCTTGAAGGCGTCGGGCCGCAGAAATTGCGTCGGCAAACCCGGCGAGCCAATGAGCGGCCGTAACACCCAGCAGAGTTGGCTGCCGAGAAAAAGATTTGCCGCCAGCCACG
>DATENK010000120.1:0-2346 GCA_035275085.1 Verrucomicrobiia bacterium
GCGCTGTCTTTTTGTAATCTGCAACTAATTTGATTTTGCATACGCGCTGTATTTATCGTGAAAAGAGGAAGCTCGAAAATAGCCCTTCGGTATTAGCCTTGGGATTCGTCTGCGCGCTCGGAAGGAATCCGCAGAAGCGTGGCGCAACCGCAGCGGGGACATCGCGCGCCGGGTTGTGCCTCCACCCGCTTACCGCGCCAGCCACAGGCTGGACTGCCTGCACCGGAATAGGCATTAATGCAGAACACATCGCACTGCGGCCACTCGGGAAGGTTGGATTGACTGCCGTTTTCCACTGCTTATTCGGTAACATCCAGCCAGGCAGCCGGCCATAATACTTGGGTATTACGAGGTTGGCTTAAACACTGGTTTCGATAAGATGCTACCGTGAGCAAGCGACCATCACGTTCATCCGCCACCGCCCCTCGGATAAAGCCCGAGGCTATGACCAATGGCCGCACTGCCGATCTGTTTCGCAAGGCCTTTCACAATAGCCCGGCAGTCCACAGCATCGTTCGCTTCCCTGACGCCGTGTTGGTGGAAATCAACGAGACATTCACGAAAGTCTTCGGCTACACGCGACACGATGTTTTAGGAAAAAACCCGCTCGAGTTTAATTTTTGGGTGGTGCCGCAGCACTTGCAGATGTATCGCCAACAACTTGAAACGAAAGGCTTTGTCCGTGGCTTCGAAGTGCAGGTGCGGGCGAAAGATGGCAGCATTCGGACAGTGCTGTTGTCTTCCGACCTCGTGGACATCGATGGCGTGAAGCATTCCCTCAGTGCCGGAGTTGACATTACCGAACGAAAGCGCGCGGAACAGGCCTTGCGCGAAAGTGAACAAAAGTTTCGCGCGCTATTTGAAGGCTCCAGCCAGGGGGTAATGATCCACGACGAAGAGAAGTTTTTGGAGGTCAATTCCGCAACCTTGCGCATCCTGGGTTTCAACGATGCAAAAGAGGTGCTCGGAAAACATCCAAAAGATACCGCGCCCCCGTTTCAGCCGGGCGGCGAGAGTTCCGACTCCGCCTCGCGGCGTTACATTGCTCGCTGCATGAAGGAAGGCAGCGCGCGCTTCGAGTGGATGAGCCTGAACGCTCACGGCGAGTTGACACCGCTTGAAGTCATTCTTACGCGCGTAGAATTGAACGGCCGACCAGTTATGCAGGCGGTCATTAATGATATCTCTGAGCGCAAGAAGGCCGAAACCGAGTTGCAGAACGCCCTCGCCCGGGAACGGGAACTGAACCAGCTCAAGAGCGAATTCGTGTCACTCGTCTCGCATGAATTTCGCACGCCTCTCGAAGTGATCATGTCTTCGGCCGACAATCTGCAACGTTACTTTGAGCGTCTGGCGCCCGAAAAGCGCGACCAACTGTTGCGAACCATCAACAAGTCCGTCCGTCGCATGGCGGGAATGATGGAGGATGTTTTGCTCATGGGCCGATTTGAATCCGGGCGCATCCCGTTCAAGCCGCTTCCTTTTGATCTCGCCGCGTTCTGCAATCGCGTGAAAGACGAAATGGAAACCGCGACCAATCGGTCCTGTCCCATCCATTTGGAGATAAAGAAAATTCCCGCCAAAGCCATCGGCGACGAAACCGTTTTGCGGCACATCCTGAGTAATCTGCTTTCCAACGCGATTAAATATTCTGCGCCCGGAAAATCGGTCCACTTGACGGTCTCCAAACGCGCTGAGGACGCTGTCTTTCAAATCGTGGACGGCGGCTGCGGCATCCCGGAAGCTGACCGAAAGCGGTTATTCCAGGCTTTTCACCGGGGGAGCAATGTGCGTCAAATTTCCGGCACCGGTCTGGGTCTCCTGATCGTGCAACGCTGCATCGATCTCCACGGGGGCGACATCGAATTTCAAAGCGTTGAAGGCCAAGGAACAACTTTCACGGTTCGTGTGCGGTTGTTCGCCAAAACTGGAATCAACGCATGACAATCCCGCGGCGCATCCTTTTGCACGTCGCGGCCGGCGCCGGCCTGGTGATCGCTGTGGCCACCGCCGTCACTTATCAAATTGTTTACCGGGCGGTGCGCCAGCGGGACTTAAATCATTTGGCCACGTATGTCAGTGAACGGGCGCGGCGCGAGGAGATCGGCTTTCAACAAGTCCAGGGAAATCTCGCGCTGGTTCGCGGACAATTCCTGAAGCGAATGGAAGGGCCGGTGCCGCGCGACTACACCGAGAAGTGGAACCAACGATTCAAGTTATTCGCTGATGGCGCGTGGCGGAGCCGTGAGGAGTTTGCCGATGGACGCAAGTGGGCCACCCTCTGGGCGCACAAAAACTGCGTCCTCACATCTGAATGGCAGACGCAAATTTTGCGGGCCCAGGACA
>DATENK010000121.1:0-3061 GCA_035275085.1 Verrucomicrobiia bacterium
CTTCGGCGGCTGCGAGTTTCACCGCGTCGTTGCGCGCATCGTGGATGGCGCGCTCGCTGACGGCGATCGTGTCGCGAATCACAAAATCGCGCCGGTCCGGATTGGCGACGAAGTAGGAAAGTGGAATGGGTTCGATCGAGAGGTCCGTCGAGCCGCGATTCAACGCGGCCGGAACTCCGGGCCGCATGACTCGATTGGTGTCCGGCTTGCGTTCGTCACCGCGGTTATAAAAAAAAGTCAGCGCGTTCGTGTCGGTGTCGTACACGCGAACCAAGCCAGCCTTCATCAAGTCAGTTTCCCCGGGGACGTGATCGGTGCGCACCTGATGCGGTTCGAAGACGCTCCGCAGCCGATAATATTCCTCCTGCGTAATCGGGTCCGTCATGTGGTCGTGACATTTGGCGCAACCAACAGTCACGCCGAGGAACGCTTGAGAAGTGTGTTTGATGGTGTCTTCGAGCCACTGCTCGCGACTAAGCATTTTATAGTTGCGGGCGAGAAAACCGGTGGCGCGGACGATATTCGTGTCATCGGGGGCAAGTTCATCGGCGGCGAGCATCTCCAAAATCATGCGGTCGTACGGCTTGTCCGCATTCAGCGATTCGATGATCCAATCTTTCCAGCGCCATATGTGCGGTTTGCTGTCGCGGATCTGGTTGCCACCGCTCCAACCGGCCCAATCGCTGTAGCGCCAGATGTCCATCCAATGGCGCCCCCAGCGTTCGCCGTAACGGGGGTCTTCTAAAAGTTGGTCGACGACCTTTTCGTACGCGTTACCCGATGTATCCGCGAGGAATGCGCGTTGTTCAGCGGGTGTCGGCGTGAGGCCGATCAGGTCGAGGTACACGCGGCGAAGGAGGATTTGTTTGGACGCTTCGGGGCGCGGGGTAAGGTTTTTCTCGCGATGTTTTTGCGCCAGGAACGCATCGACTGGGTTTCTGCACCAAGCGGTTTGTTGCGGAACGTGCGGCCGGTGAACCTGCTCAAACATCGGCGGATAATTGGTGGTGGTTATGCTGGCGCTTGCCATCAAGGGCAGCAGCACCGAAACCCAGAGAATCCACTTTGGTGCGCGCGTGTTCAAACGTCCTGAGTTTAGACGGGATCAGGGAGAAATTACATCACGTAATTTACGGCCAGCTTTGCAGGCGCCTTTTGTGTTCGCCGAGCACGCGGACAAAACTCGGCCGGCGGACGCAGGCGCGAAAAATGACTACGTTGTGCCCGCGGAAACCATGCGCCCGCGCCGCGTCGGATGGATAGCGGATCCCGGCGAATTTCCCCTGTTTGTTCACGGCAGTGCCGAGCAATTGGGTGCGGGTCGGATGGCGGACGCGCTCCCATGGCGCGCGCAGGTCTTTTTCGGTCAAGTCGAGCGCTTTGCGGACGGAGCGCAGGGTGAGGTCCAGGATGTTTAACGATGCGTCAGCGAAAAACATGCAGACGGGGCGAAAGCTTTGGGCGGGATGGTCCTGACAACGATGTTCGGCGCGCGCCGTTTCCTCGTCCTGGGCGAAGTAAATGCACTCGACGCCATCAAGGTTGTAGCGATCGCGCTTTCCCGACGTAAACAGAAAGTCAGGTTTGCTATTTTCCATGAGTGAACCGAGTTCGACGCAACGGACGAGCGTGTGCCGGATGCGGCGGAGAGGCGCCTGCTTCAGCCGCGAAAGCAAATCCCAAATTTCTTCATCCATCTCCTGCCAGAATATGTGGCGAGCACAATGCTCGCCACACGCGAATATAGCACTCCGCGAGCTAACTATTTCGGCGTGAGTTTGCCGGCGCGGTCCCAGAAGGCGATGCCGCCCTGCAGGCTGAAGGACATGCCTTTGAGGGAAGCGCCTTCAAGGCCGACCTGCGCGGCGGGGACTTTGAGCCGCACCCATTTGCCCGAGGCGGGCAGAGGACCCATGTAACGGCGCGTGCTTGTGCCAGATGTGCCGTAAGCGATCATGTTTTCGCCCCAATACGCGCGATGTTCCCATGAACCATTACCGTCGCTCCACTGCAGCATGATCTCGCGAGGCAGGCGTTTGGGATCGAGATAGACCATGGCGTAAAGGAAGTCGCCGGCGCCAACGTTGAGTGTGGCGGTAGCATTATCGAAAAAGTGCTGATGCAGCCCGTTCGTGTAATAGGATGAATGGGCGAGCGCGCCCGAATATTTGAGCGTGCCTTGCCACTTCCAGCGATCCCGATAAGTGTAGCCTTGCGCCCCTTTAGGCAACCCATCTTCTACCCATACGACGTCTGCGTAGGTTGTGGTCTTGCTCAAGGTTACGATCACAGGATCGGCAACGGTGCGATTGCCGGCAGAATCGCGCGCGACCGCCGTGATGCGGTGTTGGCCCCCCGCATAGGAAGCGGTGTTCCAGGTCATTTCGAACGGTGGCACCCAAAGCTCGGGACCGACGTCGGCGCCATCGACTCGGAATTGAACCCCTGCGACATGCACGTCGTCCGAGGCCGCCGCCTTCAATAGAATCGTCGAGGCAGAAACAGTCGTGTTCGGAGCCGGGCTGCGCATCCCGACGGTTGGGGGGGTTGCATCGCCGTCCGGAGGCGGGGGCGGCGGCGGAGGAGGTGGGGGCGGTGGAGGCGGTGGAGGCGGCTCGCCACCACCACCAACGGTAACAGTGTCAAAAACGCCTTGGCTCGCATTGAGATAACTGCCGCTGGGCGTGTTCTGCATCTTAACGGCGCGAACCATGTAAACGTACGTGTCGCCTGACGCCGCGGTTGTGTCGGTGAATGCTGTGCCGCTCACGAGCGATCCATTGAGCCGGCCGAAGTTGCCGTTCATGCTGCCTGCGCGATAAATATGATAACCGGCAACGCCCTCCGGTGAGCCTGTCCAAGTCAAACGCACGTTGCCCGCGCCTCCGGCCCCACTGAGCCCGGAGGGGGGCGCGACCTGATGGGCCCGCAATGTCGGATCGCCCATAAGCGCGATATGCACGCCCCGCGCAAATTGGTTCACTTGGTTTTGATACAGACCGCTGTTGTTCATTGTTAGCCGGGCGCTATATCCGATCGGCTCGCCGAGGGCCATGTGATG
>DATENK010000122.1:0-3853 GCA_035275085.1 Verrucomicrobiia bacterium
ATCTTTGTCGGCGATTTCGTTGTCGGCACAGACGAGGACGGACGATTCCTGTTCGTGAATCTGCCAGCGAACTCTGACTTCTATGCGTATGGAATAATGAAGTCGCTGGCGGATAAAGGCGCCGTAGCCGCACAGCGCGTGCGAGGGCAGAGCGATGGTGGCGAAATCGATTTAGGTGACCTCACTGTCGGGCCGAGCTACACCGTATCAGGACGCGTCCGACTCACCGACGGCCAGAGCGTGCCCGAGAAGACGCGCGTTTTGCTCGGCCGCTCGCAGGCGTGGGACACTCTGCAAGCTGAAGTTGACGCACAGGGCGCGTTTCGCTTCGAAGGCGTGCCCGCCGAATCGGTACACCTGTCCTGCAGGATCAAGGGCTATCGTTACAGTTATCGGAACGCGAGTTTGGACCCTGCAAATCCATTCCGGCTCATTGGGAAGGTGACGACGAACATCAGCAATCTAATCGTGGAGTTGGAGTCAGGAAAGAGGACAACGGATTCGCAGAGCAGCATTCATGGGCTCGCCGACGAGCCGCTGCGCGGCGCCGAAGAGCCCAAAAGGGCCGGCGACATCAAAGTGACGGGAACCGTGACTGACAATGACACAGGTAAACCGATTTCAGAATTCAATGTAACACAAGGGCGCGAAGATATAAGTCGAACCACTTTCGAATGGCAACCGACTCGCAAAGATTCCTGGA
Source organism: Verrucomicrobiia bacterium (assembly GCA_035275085.1). Lineage (GTDB taxonomy): Bacteria > Verrucomicrobiota > Verrucomicrobiia > Limisphaerales > DATENK01 > DATENK01. Next base: position 704 of record DATENK010000122.1, read on the forward strand.
CCAATGGCGCTTTCGAATTGTTCCTCAACAAGCAGACCCGGGCGCCTGGGCTGCTGATCGAAGCGGCTGGCTATCTACCAGTTTCGTCCGGAGCAATCACAACCGCGGAAACTAACCTCTCCATCGCGCTAAAGCGTGGCAAGGGGGTTCATGGTGTTGTGTTGAAACCAAACGGAGAGCCCGCCGCGGGCATCAAGGTTTACCTCCCGGACATGAAAAACGCAGTGTACGTCGCCGACCGTACTGAGGTCCGAGAGCGAGTTTACAAGACCACTGTAACGCGCACCGATGATTCCGGCCGGTTCTCGTTTGCTCCGCAAATAGACGCATTCTCCCTTGTCGTCGTTGATGACGCAGGGTTCATGGATGTGAGGGTGGATTCGATCAATGAAGATGCGCGACTGACCTTGCAACCTTGGGCACGTGTTGAAGGCAAACTGTTGATTGGTAACGCACCGGGCACCAATGAAATTGTTCGCCTGGGTTCCGCTCACATCCCTTATGAGAATCACCCAAGAAGTTTTCCGCCGATCAGTTTGTTTCTCACAACGCAGACGGACAATGATGGCAAGTTTGTTTTCGAACGCGTTCCGCCGTTCGCCGTACAAGTCTGTCATCAACCGAAAGTGCGCGACAGCCGGACAGGGACGATCCCGGAATCACAAACGACCAAGTTCCTGGTCAAACCCGGAGAAACGCGGACACTGGTCCTTGGCGGCAAAGGTCGACCTGTGGTTGGGCGCGTGGTCGTGAACGGTTACGAGGACAAAATCAACTGGCGCAATGACGTGTACCGGCTCGATACGGTTGTGCCGGAACCGGAAGACCTGCCTGATTTGCGCGCGCTCTCGCGCGAGTACAGCGAATCACTCCGCAAAGCGTCCACTGACGACCAAAAGAAGGCCGTGCGCGCCGACCACGACGGGCGCCGCAAGACGGCCATGGAACAGACGCGCGTCTTTTACGCGAGCGAAGCAGGCCGGAATTATCATTTCGCAAAGCGGCAGTTCGTGTTGAATTTCTCAGAGGATGGCTCGTTTCGCGTCGAGGACGTGCCGCCCGGCAAATACAAGTTGGACATCGATTTGCGAGCCGGTGACGGCGATAGCTTCTCGCGGATGTCAGCGCCGCGCATCGGGCAAGTGCAAAAGGAAATCGAAGTACCTTACGCCGGGAAGGAATGGACCGAGCAACCGTTTGATCTTGGCACCATCGACATGGATGCCAAACCAGTGCTGACCAAGGGCAAGTCAGCGCCCGATTTCGAAGTGAAGACCCTCGATGATAAGACCATCAAGCTCTCTGACTTCCGTGGCAAATATGTGTTGCTGGATTTTTGGGCGGTGTGGTGCGGGCCGTGTGTGGCTGAAACGCCGCATCTGAAAGAGACGTACAACGCGTTCAAAAGCGATTCACGTTTCGCGATGATTGGGCTGATCCTTGATCCGGACATGGCCGCGCCGCGAAAGTACGCGAAGACGAATGCTCTCGGCTGGATACACGGGTTTCTCGGCGAATGGTCAAAGACAGACGTGCCGAACCGTTTCGGTGTCGAATCGATTCCCAGCATTTTTCTGATCGGTCCCGATGGCAACGTGATCGCCAGCCGCTTGCGCGGCGCGAACATCAAATCTTCCGTCGCTGCCGCACTAAGAACACCGACCGCCAAAAAGTAATTAACCGCTTTCCGGGATTCTCACCTAACGCTTGCGTACGCTTGCCTAACCCTTGACCTAACGCTTGGCCACATGCGTTTCGACCAATAAAATCAGGGGTCCTAAGCTTTAACGATTAAAACCCGCGAAGCCCCCCTCCCCCCCTTCGTGATGTTAGACGGCGCAACTTCGCCGTTGCCAGCAATGCCCTCCCTGCGCCAAGTTCCTCCAGCGAAAGGTTGCGGGTATGATTTATCGGGTGCTTGGACATACAGGTGAGAAGGTTTCGGCGATTGGGTTGGGGGGTTGGCACCTTGCGCTGAAACACGTCACGGAAGCGGTGGCGATCCGAATCGTGCGCTCCGCCGTCGATGGAGGCATCAACTTTCTCGATAACTGCTGGGATTATAACGATGGCGCAAGCGAAACCCGCATGGGGAAGGCGTTGCGTGATGGTTACCGGGACAAGGTTTTCCTGATGACCAAGATCGATGGCCGCTCGAAAAAAGAAGCGACGCGGCAATTGGATGAGTCGCTGCGGCGCATGAAGGTCGATTGCATTGATCTCGTTCAGCATCACGAAATCCTGCGCTTTGAAGATCCGCATAGGATCTTCGACGATAAGGGCGCGAACGCCGCACTGCTTGCGGCCAAGAAAGCCGGAAAGCTCCGTTACATCGGCTTCACCGGGCATAAAGACCCGCGGATCCATCTTTACATGCTCGAAGTCGCCCGCGAACGTGGTTTCAAGTTCGATTCGGTCCAGATGCCGCTTAACGTCATGGATGCGCACTATCGCAGCTTCGAAAAATTGGTACTTCCTGAACTCGTTAAAGAGAACATTGGCGCGCTCGCGATGAAATCGATGGCGAATGGCATCATCTTAAAATCAAAGACCGTGACATCGATGGAATGCCTTTATTACGCGCTGAACCTCCCGGTCTCGGTGGTCATTACCGGGATTGACAGCATGAAGATCCTCGAGCAGGCATTCGAGGCGGCGCGCACGTTCAAACCGCTCACGCCTGCTCAACGTGACGCGATCCTCGCCAAGACGAAGCAAGCCGCGTCCCGGGGCGAATTTGAGCCATTCAAGATATCTTCCATCTTTGACGGGACTGCCCTGCACACCGAATGGATGGGCGACGAGCCGAAGCGGCTTACACAGTTAATGCCGTAGTGCCGAGCCCGAGTTTCCGGGAACTGCCCCATTTGCCGCAACGACAAATGGAGTCACGTTATTGCGGAGGGGGCCTAGCCACAACATTCCGGCACAGCCTCACACGCTTTATGAAAACAGTGACCAATCAACAACAGACGGGCCGCAAGACGGCAGATCGAGACGCAAATCGAGACCCTATTACTGGTACCCCGGGCGCGCACCCAGTCGGCACTGGCTTGGGCGCTGCCGCAGGCGGAGCCGCAGCCGGCGCTGCCATCGGATCAGTCGCGGGACCGGTCGGGACCGCCGCGGGAATTGTAGCGGGCGCCGTGG
>DATENK010000123.1:0-22278 GCA_035275085.1 Verrucomicrobiia bacterium
ACTTAGTGGCGGGCAATTGGGGGCGGAACACAAAATATCAATCCCATCTCGCGCATCCGCTGCACACCTTCGTGGGCGATATTAATGGAGACAGCATCGAAGAGATTGTGGAAGGCTTCGAAGAACCAGCCACCGGGAAGATCAAGCCGTGGCGAAACCTGGACGTTGCATCGCGCGCGATGCCGTGGTTGTTGCAGCGCTTTTCGACGTTCGCGGCATACAGCGTCGCGGACGTAGATGAGATTCTTGGGGACACCAAACCAAAAATGCGGGACTTCCAGGTGACCACACTCGATTCGATGGTGTTCCTGAAACGGAGAGGTCGCTTCGAAGCGCGCCCGCTGCCGATTGAAGCGCAGTTTTCGCCCGTGTTCGCGATCTGCGTGGCTGATTTTGACGGCGATGGCAATCAGGATATGTTCCTGGCGCAGAACTTCTTCGGCCCCGACGCGGACACGTCCTGCTATGATGCCGGACAGGGCTTGTTATTGAGAGGAGATGGCCTAGGGAACTTCCGCGCCCTTTCATCGAAGGAAAGCGGCATTGGGATCTATGGCGAACAGCGCGGCTGCGCGGCGTGCGATTTTGATCACGACGGCCGCATCGATCTGGCCGTAAGTCAGCACGGCGCAGAAACGAAACTATACAAAAACGTTGCGGTTCGAAAGTGACGGGCCGGCCCCGCATTCTTCACGTGACAAGTGCCACCTTTCGTGGAAGAAGTATGACCAATATGAGATGCTTTCTGATAACTGGTTTGCTCAGCCTTGGGCTGGGATTGACGACTGGCTATTGCCAGAACGAAAAGAAGGAAACCAAAACTGAACCCGCAAAGGAGGAGCAAAAAGCAGTGAACACGAACGAAGTTGCCATCATTAAAACCAGCGCCGGCGAAATGACCGTGGAATTCTGGACGGACGTCGCGCCCAAGACGGTTGAGAATTTCAAGACGTTGGCCAAGAAAGGATTTTATGATGGCACGGCCTTCCACCGGATCATCAAAGGTTTCATGATCCAGGGCGGCGATCCGCTGACGAAAGATCCCTCGGCTGAATCGCGCTGGGGCACCGGCGACCCGGGGTACAAAATCAAGGCCGAGTTTAATGATCGCCCGCACGTCAAAGGCGTCCTCTCGATGGCCCGCTCGGCGAATCCCGATTCGGCCGGATCACAATTCTTTATTGTTCTCGATGCCGCGCCACATCTGGACCGGAAGTACACAGCATTCGGCAAAGTAACCAAGGGTTTGGATGTGCTCGAAGCGATCGGCAATACACCCGTGAGCGCCAGCGCCAGCGGCGAACCAAGCAAGCCGCAGAAGCGCATCGAGGTGCAGAGCATCAAGATCGTCCCTGCACCCGGCAAGTAACTCCCAACTCCATGACGCACCAGGAAATTGCGACCGTCCTGGTGCGCATGGGCTGTCCGGCGGAGAAGTCCACCGAGATGGCGGCGCAATTGGATAAGCGCGCCCAGCAGCTCGCCGCCCGCAAAGGCCGCAGCTACGATGATGCAATGGCCTATCTATTGGGATTGATGAGCCAGGGTTGGGCCGCGAAAGAACGAGGTGCCTCTTGATTGTTCCATGGCAAAAAGTGGCGTCGAAGCCGCTCGGTGATTTCCGCGTTTTCTCGCTGCGCCTCGACCAAAAGATTTCGCCGCGCACAAAGCTGCCGCACGACTTTTATGTGCTCGAGAGCCCGACGTGGGTCAACGTGATCGCAGTCACGCCAACCCACGAGCTCGTGATGGTCGAGCAATTCCGGCATGGGACGAATACGATCGAGTTGGAAGTTCCTGGCGGCATCATGGACAAGACTGACGCTGATCCAGTCGCTACCGCCGTCCGCGAGTTGCGCGAAGAAACCGGTTACGAAGGCCGCAACGCTCGGCTGCTGGGCGAAGTGTTTCCGAACCCGGCGATTCAGAGCAACACTTGCTATACGGTGTTGGTTCAGGATTGCGCGCTCAGGCACCCGACTCAGTTTGATAGCGGCGAAGACATCATCACGCGGCTAGTGCCGGCTGCTGAAATTGCAGGGCTGGTCACGGCGAAAAAGATCCGTCACTCACTGGTGCTGTGTGCGCTCTATTACTTCGACCTCAGCCGGCGCGGGGCGAGCGCGTAAAGTTTGTTCGCGCGCTTGCCATTGGGGCTCTAGAGACGCATATATTCCTTCGCGGTGTTGCAGCAACAACAACAGACGTTAGGGCAGGTGGCGCGTTATGCGGGCGTAGGGCTGCATAGCGGCAATCGGGTGAACATGGCGTTTTTGCCGGCGCCGCCCAACACGGGCATTCGCTTTCGGCGCGTGGACCTCGAGGACAAACCGGAAATCGAGGCGCGAGTGGACAATGTCGCGCAGACGAATCGCTCGACAACTCTCGGCAAGGGCAACGCGAAAATACAGACCGTCGAACACGTGCTGGCGACCTTCGCCGGCTATCGCATCGACAACGCGATCATCGAGCTTGACGCTAATGAACCGCCGATTGCCGATGGCAGCGCGCGGCATTATTGCAAGATGATCGACGATGCTGGGATTGTCCAACAGGGGGAAAAGCGCGAGACGTATCGGGTCTCCGCGCCGCTGGAGATTCAAACCAAGGAATCGCTCGTTTCGATTTTCCCGCATGAAGGATTGAAGGTTTCATGCACGAGTTCGGACGATCAGGGGCGTTTTTCGCAATTTCTTAGCATTGAGGTCACGCCGGAAACGTGGCGGCGCGATCTGGCGCACGCGCGCACGTTCTGCTTTTTCGATGAGATTGAATACCTGATCAAAAACGGGCTGATCAAAGGCGGCAGTCTGGAGAACGCGGTGGTGATTCGCGATGACGCGGTGCTCACCACCGAGCCCCTGCGTTATCCGGATGAATTCGTGCGCCACAAAATTCTCGATATGCTCGGAGATCTCTCGCTGCTCGGTTTCCCGCTGGCGGGCCACGTTGTGGCGGTGCGGCCGAGCCACACGGTTAATTGCGAACTCGCGCGCATGATCAGCGCGCAAATGCGTAAGCCACTCGTAGCTATGCAAACATTCTCGCCGCCGCCTTCCGGTAAAATGCAGGAGGTGCCATCACCCGCCCAAATCGAAGCAATGCTGTCCAGCGGCAGCACGCTCAGTACGGACCAGATATTGCAAATCCTTCCGCATCGTTATCCATTTTTGATGGTCGATCGCATTACACGGATCGAGGGCAACAAGATTACCGGAATTAAAAACGTTTCTGTCAACGAACCCCACTTCCAGGGACATTTCCCGAACCATCCGATCATGCCGGGCGTGCTGCAATTGGAAGGGATTGCTCAAGTGGCGGGTATTCTGATGCTGCGGCAGGCCGAAAACATCGGCAAGCTGGCCTATTTTATGTCGGCCGAAAGCGTCAAATGGCGCAAGCCAGTCGTGCCGGGCGACACGCTGCGCATCGATGTCGAATTGCTCAAGTCGCGCGGCAAGATCGGCAAAGCCAAAGGTGTCTGCTACGTAGGCGAAGAAGCAGTGAGCGAAGCGGAAGTTACTTTCATGTTGGTGGATCGGAACGGCTGATTTGTGAGCAATTGTTGTTAGTATTTTGGAGTGGTCAGGCGTAAGTGCTTGATGCTAATGGGTTTGGAGCGGATTCTGGCCTGTGAATAACTTGTGAATAAATTCTTTAAAAAAGTGCTTGCAAGCGTTGGGTAGAAAACGGTAAATCACGGGAGCAATCGGGAATTAATGGTAAGCATGCTAAGAAAATGCCGGATGACAAAGACAACGTTCCTAGTTTCCACGGTATTTCCACGCATGCGATCGATGAGTCGCGCCGGGTCATGATCCCGGTTGATTGGCGGCCAAAGGACCCTTCGGTGGTCTTCATGGTCCTGGCCTGGCCGATCGCTGGAAAAGAATTTTTGATGGTGCTGCCGCCGGATGGTTGGCGGGCGATGATGGAAAAAATGACACGAAGTTCATTAATGGATTCCCGGGCAGCGACTTTGGAGCGGGTGCTGGGCTCGACTTCGGCGCCGCTCACCTTGGACAGCGTGGGCCGGTTTCGGCTGCCGGAGCATTTGGCTAAGGCGGTCGGCATTGGAAAGAAAGCCGCGTTCGTGGGCCGGGTTAACAAGTTCGAGATCTGGGACGCGAAGCGTTTCGAGGCAGCGCAGACGCAGGATGAAGCGGTGGCGTTGGAAGTGGCGAAGCAGATTCTATGAGTCTCATCCGCTTGCTGACAACCACGCGGAGCCTGAGTGATGTGAAGAATGAACCAAGCCCGTATCGGATGACGGAGCAGGGGCTGTTGCCGAAGTTTGGTCCGAAGAAGCAGCGCGCGGAAGCTCGCGAGGACGTCCACCCTCCTGGCGATGGCGGCGTTGAGAAAGAGAATTTGGGTGAAGGACACGGGGACCGCACGGATGCGGGCTGTTCTTTGAAGCCGGAAGGCAGTCGGAAGCCGAGATGGCTGGCCGATTGGTGGCAAAAGTTGTTTCGGCGCAGGCCGCGATGGGAACGTCGCGAGCCGGTCCAGGCGGAGTTCACGCTGGACCTGGTGAAAGTGGTCAGGAACGACCTGAGCGACGCGGATGAAACGCGGAGTTCGGAACGCGGAACGCGGAATACAGAAAGACCGCGGAACGTGGAAGAAAGACCGGAAGCAGAAAGCGTGTTTGGCGCGTCACGGGGCTGAGCCTAAGCTGGCGATGGATGGCAAACGAGTTCGTCCATCAGCCGGTGATGCTGGCGGAAGTAGTGGAAGCGCTGCGGCCGCGCGCAGGCGGGCGATACGTGGATTGCACCCTGGGCGGTGGTTCACACGCGGCGGCAATCCTGCGCGCGAGCAGTCCGGATGGCTGGCTCTACGGCTGCGATCGTGATCGGGCCGCCATCGCGGCGGCGCAGGAACGATTAAAAGATTTTACCGGCCGGTTTGAAATCCGGCAGGGCAATTTTTCCAGGCTGGCGGAATGGGTAGGGCAGCGCAGTTGTGATGGTGCGCTTGCTGATTTGGGCGTTTCGTCGCACCAGCTGGACCGGCCAGAGCGCGGGTTCAGCTTTCAGCAGGACGCGAAATTGGACATGCGCATGGACCCTGTGGGCCAGACCGCTACTGCGGCCGACCTGGTCAACGGGCTGAGCGAGGCTGAGCTGAGCCGGTTGTTTTGGGAACTGGGCGATGAGCCTGAATCGCGCCGAATCGCGCGAGCTATCGTCCAGGACCGTCGGCTAGGCCGGTTGGAGACGACCGGCCAATTGGCGCGGCTCATCGAGCGGGTAGTGCCGCGCCGCGGTAGTCGGATACATCCGGCCACGCGCGTGTTTCAGGCATTGCGCATGGCCACGAACGAAGAAGTGGAATCCCTCAAAGAGGGACTGGCGGCAGCTTGGCTGGTTTTGAAAACGAATGGGCGCCTGGCGCTCATAACATTTCACAGTGTGGAAGATAGGATCGTGAAAGAGTTCGGACGAGCCAAAGCGCGGGATTACACGGTGCGCGGCGAAGTGGACCTGCCGGATTTTCGCGAGGCGCGCCCGCCCGAAGGGCGATTGGTGACACGCAAGCCAATCACGCCCGGCGAAGATGAAGTGCGGGCGAATCCGCGGGCGCGGAGTGCCAAGCTGCGGGTGATTGAAAAAATAAACTAATCAGTCAAATGGCAAAGAATCGAAAGAACCAGGAGACGGCGGTTCGGTTTGTGCCGGCGCTGAAGACGTTTCTGCTTTGTTTGCTGATTGGCGGATCGGCCGCGGGATATGTGCTGCAGAAGAATACCATTTACGAACTCGGAAAGCAAATTCGCGACAAAGAAGCGGTGCTTGAGCGCTTGAAATGGGAAAACCGGATTCGCGCCAATCAGCTCGCGGATTTGCAATCGCCCGCGAAACTCGCGGAGCGGGTGCGGGACAAAAAGCTTGGGCTGACCATGACGCAGCCCTGGCAAGTGATTTGGCTTAAGGAAAACGGGATGCCGGCGGGCACGAATACCACCGCCGACCCCCAATTGTTAGTTGGAAAATGAATGATCGGAGTCTCGGTTATAGCCGGTCATCGGACGGAACCGAGCGAACGGCAGCAGGACACGAAATCTGCGAAACCAACCGGGAACTCATAGGGTGACGCAGGTGCCGGGCCGGCTATAACCGGGACTTCGATCATAACAATTGTAGCATATTTTTGGCCGCCGCCCACGACCTTGGGTCGGGAGTGAGGAACCGAATGCAAGGCGTGGGCGGCCGGCCGAATTGAATGTAAGCCCCAAATCCCAAGTTCCAAGTTCCAAATGAGCTCCAAATCCGAAGCAGAGATTGAGGATTGACGGGGATTCATTATTGGAAATTGGAAAATGGAACTTCTTTGGAGCTCGGAACTTGGAATTTGGAACTTCGGATGAAAGGTTACGGACATAAACGCCGGCTGATTGTCATTGCCGGGTTGCTGGGTGTGGCGTTCGCGGGATTGGGCGCGCGCCTCGTGGTGCTGCAAGTGTGCGATCATGAACGATATCGCGCAGCGGCCGAGCGCAAACAAGTGTTTCTGCGCGAACCACGGCGCGGCGAGATTTTAGACGCGAACGGAAACCCGCTCGCGATCAGCGTTCCGGTTAAAAAGATTTTTGCCAACCCTAAGTTTATCGGCAGCCAATATCCGGAAGTTGCGCGTGCGCTTGCGCCGTTGCTCGGCATGAACGAAGCCGAACTTGCGCGCAAATTGCAACCAACGATTCTCCGCACGAATGAGTTCAGGATGCCAATCACGAACAGCTACGTGAACTTGAAGAAAAAAGTCACGCTCGAACAATGGCAGCAGATAACCCAGGTGATGAATGGCCTGACCTTCGCCGCCGAAGGGGGCATGCTCACGAAAAACCAGAAACGCTATTATCGCGCCTTGCGCCAAAAAGGCATTTATGCGGAAGACGACCAGCAACGCACCTATCCCGGCGGGCGGCTCGCTTCCCACGTGCTCGGTTTCGTGCAGGATGAGGAACTCGAGTTTAATGACACACATTTGACCGAGATGACCGGCAAGTACGGCATCGAACGCTGGTTCAATAACCAGCTGCGGGGCGTGCGTGGCTGGCGCATTTCCGAGACCGACCACAAACGCCGTGAGATCGTGGTCTATCGGCAACAGGAAGTCGAAGCCATGCCCGGTTTGAACGTGGTGCTATCGTTGGACGTCGTAATCCAGAACATCCTGGAGAGCGCGCTTGATGACGCGGTGCAGAAGCATAGCCCGAAAAGCGCTTCGGCAATGGTCGTGCGCCCGGCGACCGGCGAAATCCTGGGCATGGCGGTTTGGCCGGACTTTGATCCGGCGAATCCGGGAACCGCCGATCCCGACCACATGCGGAATCGGATCGTCGCAGACACCTATGAGCCGGGTTCGGTCTTCAAGATCGTAGCTATTTCCGCCGCATTGAACGAAAACCTGGTCACGCTAAGCGACACGATTAATTGCGAGAATGGCCTGTGGCATTACGCGGGCAGGCCTTTGAAAGACCACGGTCATTACGGCGTGATACCGGTGGAGATGGTGGTGGGCAAGTCATCGAATATTGGCACCGCCAAGATCGGACTCATGTTAGGCGAGGATCGATTATATAAGTATTTGATAGGCTATGGTTTTGGGAGCCGGACGGGTATCACGCTCGATGGTGAAGTGCCCGTGCCTTTGCGTCCGCCACGCCAATGGGACAAGTTGAAGATTACACGTATTCCGATCGGGCAAGGCATTGCCGTTACACACATCCAGATGATGATGGCGATGTCCGCGGTGGCGAACAAAGGGCGGTTGATGCGGCCAATGCTCGTTACCCGGCTCGAAGATCAAACCGGACACGTGTTCGCGCAATACCACCCGCAAATGGTACGGCAGGTCGTGAGTGAACACGCCGCGCACCTGACGGTCACCGCGTTGAAGAATGTTGTTTCCACAAATGGCACGGCGCGGGCCGCGCGTCTGGATCATTACACCGTCGCCGGTAAGACTGGCACCGCAGAAAAACCGTTGAACGGCGCTTACACAGACGAATACGTGGCGTCGTTCTTTGGTTTTTTTCCGGCCGATAACCCGCAGGTGTGCATTTCGATCGTGCTTGACGAGCCGGAAAAGGATAAAGGTTATTTCGGCGGCGCGATTGCCGCTCCGATATTTAAGAGCGTTGCCGAACAGACGGCGAAATATTTGAAGATTCGACCCGATCGCGACGACCCGTCCGAAGGGCCAATCTCGATCGCGCAAAGCGAATGAAACTAAAGCGGCTCATCGAAGCGTTGCCCGGAGCGACTCCGGACGGCACGCTGGATCGCGAGATCACCGGCATCGCTTATGACTCGCGGCGCGTGACACCCGGGATGTTGTTCGTCGCGATCCCGGGCCAGCATACCGACGGCCACGAGTTCATCTCCAATGCTGTGGAGCGTGGCGCGGCGGCGATTATTTGCGAACGCAACGGGTTTTCGCATCCGCGCGCGCTACAAATCAAAGTACCGGACGTGCGTGAAGCCCTTGCGCGATCGGCAGCGGCGTTCTATGGCAACCCGAGTGCGGCCTTAAAAGTGATTGGCGTCACCGGCACGAACGGAAAAACGACGGTCAGCTTCATGGTCAAATCGATGCTGGAGGGCGCGGGCATCAAGACCGGCTTGCTGGGCACGGTGCAATACGAAATCGGCGATCGCGTGATTCCCGCGCAACGCACCACACCCGAAGCGCTCGAAGTGCAGCAGATGATGGCGCAAATGGTCAAGGCGGGCTGCCAGGCCTGCGTGATGGAAGTAAGTTCTCACGCCTTGGAACAAAAACGCGTATTGGGGGTCGAGTTCGATGTGGCGATCTTCACCAACCTGACTCGCGATCATCTGGATTATCATGGGACGATGGAGCGCTATTTTGCAGCGAAGGAGAAGTTATTCGCCGGCCTTGCGCGGGGGCGCAAAAAAAGCGCCGCAGTTATCAACGTCGATGACAGCTTTGGCGCGAGATTAAGCGGCAAGCACAAGGTCGACTTCGAATATACGTATGGTTTTCGTCCGGCGCGTTTGCACGCGACGCAGCTTGAATTGGGCAAGGACGGCTCGCGATTTGTGGTGGAGACGCCTGAACGCAAGTTTCCGATTCGCTTGCCGTTGATCGGTCGGCACAATGTTTACAATGCGCTCGCCGCAATTTCAGCCGGCATGGCCATGGATGTTCATCTTTTGAAAATACAGGCCGCCTTGAATGCGCTGGAACCTGTTCCGGGCCGCCTCGAGAGCATCGCGTGCGGGCAGCCGTTTGGGGTTTATGTGGATTATGCGCATACGGATGACGCCCTGAAAAACGTGCTGCAAACACTGCGCGAGGTCACGCCCGGGCGTGTGCTGGTTGCATTTGGTTGCGGTGGCAATCGTGATGCCGGCAAACGCGCCAGAATGGGGCGCATCGCGGCTGAGTTGGCGGATTATACCTGTATCACCAGCGACAACCCCCGTAAAGAATCGCCCGAAAAAATAGCCGCGCAAATCGAAGACGGCTTTCGGGCCGTAAAGCAACAGGATTATGTTGTTGAGTTGGATCGCAAGCGCGCGATACACCACATTCTGACTATGGCCGCGCAGGGTGACTCGGTGTTGATCGCCGGGAAAGGCCACGAAGCTTATCAGGAATTTGAAGACACCATCGTGCCGTTCGATGATCGGCTGCACGCACGCGAGGCGTTGGAAGCGGTGGCCGCGTGATGGAACCGCGCAGGCTCAGTCACATCGCTGAGGCATGCGCGGGAAAATTGCGGGGTAAAGATGCGAGGGCGATCGGCGTCTCGACTGATTCACGGACCATTAAGGCAGGCGACGTTTTTTTCGCCATTAAAGGCGATAAGTTCGACGGACACGATTATGTGCCAAAGCTGATCGGCGCGGCGGCGGTTGTCGTTGAGCGCCCGGTCTCGGCTAATTGCCCGGTTATTGAGGTGGCGAATGTTCGCGCTGCCTTAGGCAAATTGGGGGCGCGATATCGCGCGGACTTTGCTTTGCCCGTGATCGCTGTGGCGGGTTCGAACGGCAAAACGACCACCAAAGAAGTTTTAGGCACGATCCTCCAGCAAAAGTTCCCGACGATTCGCAGCGAAGCAAGTTTCAACAATGATATTGGCGTGCCTCTGACATTGCTTCGGATGAGCAGAGATCACGGGGCAGCCGTCCTTGAGGTGGGCACCAATCACCCGGGCGAACTGGCCCCGTTGGTAAGAATGGTCCAGCCGAAATACGGGATCGTTACCAGCATCGGTCGTGAGCACCTGGAATTTTTCGGTGACGTGGCGGGCGTTGCGCAGGAAGAAGGCTGGCTGGCCGAACTACTGCCGGAGAATGGCAAGTTGTTCATTGGCCAAAGCGAATGGACCGAAACCATCGCGCACAGGACCCGTGCCCAGGTGGTCCGAGTCGGATACGATCTTGAATTCAAGACCCGATTGCTCGGCCGGCATCAACGCCAAAACGTGGCACTGGCCGTTGCCGTTGCACGCGAACTGGGTTTAAGTGACGCTGACATTCAGAAGGGTCTCGACCTTTGCAAGCCGGCCAAAATGCGGCTTGAGCTTTGGGATGCAAACGGCATTCAGGTCCTGGACGATTCTTATAACGCCAATGCTGATTCAATGCTCGCGGCTTTGCACACCTTGACGGAATTACCTGCGCGCGGGCGACGCGTTGCGATCCTCGGCGACATGGCCGAACTCGGTCAACACACCGAAGCCGCCCATGTGGAAGTTGGCAAGCGAGTCGCGGAACTTGGAATCGATCTCTTGGTCGCGGTCGGCAAACACGCCGCAGTGACACTCAAAGCCGCAGGCGGCGGAAAGCAATTTCATGATGTCGAGAGCGCCTGCTCAGGAATTCCGGAACTTGTGCAACCTGGCGATCTGGTTCTGTTGAAAGCCTCACGGGCGATGCGCATCGAGCGAATCGGTGAAGTGCTTGGAAGTCAAAACCGCGGATGATGCGGATTACATGGTTAAAAAAGTTCATCCGCAACCTCTGCGGTTCACAAATTTCAGCTTGGAAAATGATTTCGAGCTTGGAACTTGGAGCTTGGAACTTCTATCGTGACGCCATTCGCGAGAGATGATTTATTACGTTACGCAATACGTTCTGCAGTTGGCGCAGGGCACGGCATTGCAGGACCCGCTTTCGTTTCTACGACTCTTTCGTTACACGACGGTGCGAGCGGCGGGCGCGGCCATCACGGCATTGCTTTTAAGCTGGTGGCTCGGGCCGAGAATTATTTCTTGGCTGCGGCATCTGAAGTTCGGTCAGCATTACGAAGACAAAGCGGAGCAGGCCGGCGCCAACCGCGTCATCTCTAAACTCGGCACGCCGACAATGGGCGGCATTTTGATCGTCGCCGTCATGGATTCCACCGCGCTGCTCTGGGCGCAATGGAACACGCTAATGGGCGTAGCGCTGCTATCCGTCGTGGTGTTGATGGGCTTGGGGTTTTACGATGATTACGCGAAGATCAGCCAGCAAAATAACCAGGGCTTTACTTCGAAACTCAAGCTGCTGGTGCAATTTTCGCTCGCGCTGTTCATCGCGGTCTACCTCTGGCGTGCTCCTGGCACCACCAGGTTGATTAGTGAAGTGATGGTGCCTTTTGTGAAGCACCCGATTCTGACAGGCGCTGGCGGGGCGGCGGTTGGAATGCTTTTGGCCTCGTTGACCATCGTGGGCAGTTCGAATGCGGTGAACCTGACGGACGGGCTGGACGGGCTGGCAATCGGTTGCACGCTCATCGTGTCATTCGCGTTCCTGGTCCTCACATATATGGCCGGCAACGCGCGGATGGCGGAATACCTGCAAATTCCCTATGTGCCCGGCGCGAGCGAACTGACCGTCTTTTGCGCCGCAATGATCGGCGCGGGACTGGGATTTTTGTGGTTCAATTGTCACCCCGCGCAAGTGTTCATGGGCGATACTGGTTCCCTCGCGCTAGGGGGCGCCCTGGGCATCGTCGCCGTGCTGATTCATCAACCGCTGGTGCTGGTGATTGCGGGCGGGGTGTTTGTGATCGAGGCGCTCTCGGTGATGTTGCAAACAAGCTATTTCAAATATACGCGGAAAAAATATGGCGCTGGCAGGCGAATTTTTCTGATGGCGCCATTGCACCATCACTTCGAGAAAAAGGGTTGGCACGAATCGCAGGTGGTAATGCGCTTTTATATTTTGGGGATTGTTTGCGCCGTCGCCGCATTGAGTACGTTGAAGATACGATAGAGTGTTCTCCGTGCCTCCGTGGTTAATAACCCGTGAACAACTACGGATAAGTTTTGTTTTCCCCGAGCCGCTAGATGCCGCAAAATCGCAGCGTGAACGATCATACGTTGCGAGCCACCAAAAAGATACCGAGACGTGAGCGGCTAATTTTTGCGCTGGATGTGCCAACCGTCGCCGAGGCGAAGCAGGTCACGGAGCAGCTTGGGGAGGCCATCCAGTTTTACAAGCTTGGCCTGCAATTGTTCATGGCAGGCGGCTATTTCGAGCTGATCGATTGGCTCAAAGGCAAGGGAAAACAGGTATTTGCGGATCTCAAGTTCTTCGATGTGCCGGAAACTGTGAAATCCGCCGTGGCCGGCCTGAAATCGCGGGGCGTTACCTTCGCAACCGTCCACGGAAACGATGCAATCCTTAAAGCCGCGGTCGAAAGTGGCAGTGGCGTGGGCATACTCGCCGTAACGGTGCTCACGAGTCTTGATCGCGCGGACCTCGATGATCTTGGTTTTCAATGCGATGTCGAATCACTGGTGCTGTCGCGCGCGAAACGTGCTTTGCAGATTGGGTGCGCTGGCGTGATTTCGTCCGGTCTTGAAGCGCCGAAATTGCGGCAACACCTTGGGCAGCAATTTTTGATCGTCAGCCCCGGCATCCGGCCGGTGGAGAACAAATTGGTCGAAGCTGATGACCAAAAGCGCGTCGCCGATGTCGAACAGGCATTTCGAAATGGCGCCGATTATATCGTCGTGGGCCGACCGATTCGGCGCGCAACGGATCCTCGCGCGAAAGCTGAAGAAATACAGGGCACTATCGCGAAGTTATTCACCGAGTGAACATTTCGGTGAATAACTGGTGAATAGACTGCGAATAACTTGTGTAGAACCGGTGAATAACTTTTTGCCAAAATATTTTTACCGTTCCGGTCACTTTATCTTGCGCAACCGAAACAATCCGTTCAAAAACAACTAACTCGAAAGATTCCTGATGCGTTCAATGGAAAGCAAGCGGGTGCTGGTCCTCGGTTTGGGAAGCAGCGGTTCGGCGGCGGCGGCATTGCTGCGGCGGCGCGGTGCGCGCGTGGTCGCAGTCGATTCCGCCGATACTGACGCTTTGCGCTGGCAGGCCGGCCGATTGCGACAGCAAGGGGCGGAAGTGTTGCTCGGCACCAAGCAGTTCCCGGCAGGCGAATTCGACTTTGTGGTCACTAGCCCCGGCGTGCCTCCAACGAATCCTATTCTTCTCGAGGCATTGCGCCGTAGCATACCCGTCATGGGCGAATTGGAATTCGGCTTTCAACAATCGTTGTGCCTCAACATTGCAATCACCGGCACGAACGGCAAAACGACGACCACCGAGCTCGTCGAGCGGATGTTGCAGCAAAACCAGATTAAAACCATCGCTGCCGGCAATATTGGCCAGGCGGTTTGCGAAGTGGTGGACAAGACCGCCGACTTGGACTTTCTGACCCTGGAAGTCAGTTCGTTCCAGCTTGAGACCATCCAATTTTTCCGGCCCGTTATTGCCGTACTGCTCAATCTGACACCGGACCATTTGGACCGATACCCCCATATGGAGGATTACATCAGGGCCAAGGCGCGGATTTTTACGAACCAACAGGCCTTCGATTGGGCCATTATTCAGAGCGAGGCGTTGGCCAAATTAAAGGCACTGGATGTGCAAATTCCTTCGAAAATCATCACTTTTAGCACTACTGATACGACTGCGGATATCTACCTGGATCGCGGCCTTTTGATAAGCCGTATGGAAGGTTGGGCCGGACCTCTGCTGGACATGGATAACTGCCGCCTCCGTGGCCCGCATAATGCTGAAAATCTCATGGCAGCATTGGCGGTTGGCCGGGTATTACGGATCGGGCTAAGCGGCATGGTGGAATCCTTGAAAACATATGAACCCGCCGCCCATCGCTGTGAAGTAGTGGCTGAAATTGACGGCGTAACTTATGTCAACGATTCCAAGGCGACCAACCTGGACGCCGTGCACAAGGCTTTATTGTCTATTCCGGCCACGCAAGAGAATCACCCGAACGTTTGGCTTATCGCGGGCGGCCGTGACAAAGCGTTGGATTTTCATGAAATCGCCCCTTTGCTTACCCGAAAGGTCAAAGGTGCGTTCCTGATCGGCGAGACGCGCGAGAAAATCCAGTCCGCCTGGAGCCTGTTCACTCGCTGCACGTTGATGGATTCGCTGACCGAAGCCGTTGAGGAAGCCGCGCGACGCGCAAAGCCGGGTGATGTGGTGTTGCTCTCGCCGGCCTGTGCGAGCTTCGATCAGTTTCGCGATTACAAACACCGTGGCGAAGTTTTTCGCCAGGCAGTCAAAAATTTACAGAACCAAAGGTCTGCGCCGGGTGGTGGGACCAGCGGGCCATCGAATGGAGCGGGCCCGTTATCCGATCCTTACAACAACAACAACGACGACGAATTTAACCAATCGCGCGCCTCAGGAAGAGCAAGGGAGCTCAGCGGAGCGCGCATTTAAAGACATGAAGACACCTAATCCTAGCCCACTGGTCCCCCAGGGAACTTTACCTGATAACCGCGGCAAATCCCGCGTGCAATTCACCGTGTTGACCATTCTCGCGGTTCACGCCGTCGTTCTTGGCGTCGTATTGCTGCAAGGCTGCAAACGCACCTCTGCGGATCCAAACGTAGAGTTGCAAGCGCTCGCCACGAATACGCCGCCGCCGGAAGCGGTACAGCCCCCGCCGATATCAATACCGGCGCCTCAAGTCGCGCAAGTGCCATCGACGCCCGTGAATCCGCCACCCGTTCAGGTGGAGACGCAGGCGCCGCCGCCGGCTATCCAGATCCCGGCACCTGCTGATCAGACGTCCATACCATCGCAGTTGCCCGGCGCCAATGGAGCGAGCCAGCACGTGGTCGTGAAGGGCGATACGTTTTCCACCATCGCCAAGAAATATGGCGTGACCACCAAAGCCGTGGCTGAAGCCAACGCTGGGGTGGACGCGACGAAGTTGAAGATTGGTCAGAAGTTAGCCGTGCCTGCTCCGACGCGCACCGCCACGGGCTCACCTGGCAACGGCACAAGCACCGGCGAAAAGACGTACGTGGTTAAGTCAGGCGATACCCTCTTCAAGATCGCCAAGAACTACGGCGTCTCGGCAAAGACTCTGCGCACGGCTAACCATCTCAGGACTGATCAGATCAAAGTTGGCCAAAAGCTGGTGATCCCGACCAAGGGCTCGGCGCCCATGGAAGCGGCCGGTGGCACCGGCCCTGGCACCAGCTCGCAAGCCAACCCGCTGCCCTGATCGATTTGGGAGTTACGATTTTCGATTTACGCGCGAAAGCGGAGATGAAAGTTGTGTGACGTTACGTTAATTTCGAGAAGGTCCTTTGGGCTAGTGCTCAGAATGCAGCCATTGGTGGCGCGTAAAGCGTAAATCGTAAATTGGAAGTACGATGCGGATTGCCACATCGGTTTTATTTTTCTGCGTGGCATCGCTGCTCGCGCTGGGCATGGTCATGCTTTTCAGCGCCAGCACGGGACAGCCGGAGGCGAACTATCTGGTGATGCAACCGATCTGGTGCGCGATTGGGCTGACTGCCTGCCTGACGGTTGCCGCCGGAAATTACCAATGGCTCAAGAAATATTGGTGGCTGAATTGGGTCTTTTTTGGGATTACGCTTGTCTTACTCGCGCTGGTGCTCGTACCTGGAATCCGCATCAATGTGAACGGCGCGTACCGGTGGCTGCGCTTCAGCCGCTTCAGCATCCAGCCATCGGAACTAGCCAAGATCGCGCTCATCCTCGTGCTGGCATGGTATGGCGAGCGGTATCAACGACAAATGCCGACCTTCTGGAAGGGCCTTGTTTTTCCGGGGCTGATCATTGCACCGGTGCTGGCCCTGGTGTTTCTCGAGCCGGACGTGGGCACCACGATGTTGCTGGCGACTTTGGCGGGCGTGATGCTCTTTGTTGCCGGAACGCGGCTGCGGTTTCTGGTGCCGCCGATCGCAGCCGGAGTCGCGGGCTTGATCGTGTTCATTTTGCATAATCCGATGCGGTTGCGCCGCATCATGGCGTTCCTTTACCCCGAGCAAAACCGGGAGGAAGTCGGCTATCAAACCTATCAGGCGATGGTCGCGATTGGTTCGGGGGGGCTAACCGGACTGGGTTTGGGCGACGGTCGCCAGAAGCTTGGGTCGATCCCGGAGCACCACACCGATTTTATTTTTTCCGTGATCGGCGAGGAGCTTGGCTTGGTTGCGACAATGCTCGTTATCGTCGCGTTTGTCGTGATGGTTATCTGTGGCGTGTATATCGCCTTAAAGGCGCGGGACAATTTCGGCATGCTGCTCGCTTCCGGCGTGAGTTTCCTGATGGGTCTTCAGGCGGCTATCAACATCGGCGTGGTCACCGGCTCCCTTCCGAACAAAGGCTTGTCGCTACCATTCATCAGCTATGGCGGATCGAACCTGGTGGTGATGCTCGCCTGCGTCGGTTTGCTGATCAACGTGGCGCGGCGCGCGGGGGATGAACCGATTCCACGAGGCGTCTTTGATCCGTTGCCGCAGACAACATGATAAACAATCGTCATCAGCGTACTGGAGCGCGGACAGTCTGTCCGCGCGTGCGCCCTTTTGCGGACAGACTGTCCGCGCTCCAATGATGGGGAACGTCGTGCCAAAGCCTTTGGTCGCCGTAGCCTGTGGCGGTACAGGCGGCCATTTATTTCCCGGCATTGCGGTGGGCGAGGAACTGATGCGCCGCGGCTGCGAGATTCTGCTGCTCGTCTCCGAAAAGGAAATCGATGAGCAGGCGGTGAAGTCGGCCTATGGCATGCGCGTCGTCGCGCTGCCGGCAGTCGGGCTGCAACGCGGGCAGTTTGGAAGATTCGTTCGAGGTTTTTCCAAATCCTTCATGGCGGTTCGTCAGGTGTTTGCAGAACGCCCGCCACGTGCAGTTGTAGGGATGGGCGGATTCGCGTGCGCGCCCCCGATCCTCGCAGGCAAGCTGTTTGGCGCCGCCACCTTTCTGCACGAATCCAATTCTGTTCCTGGAAAGGCCAATCGTTTGCTGGCGCCTCTTGTGAATCGGGTATTTGTCGGCTTTCCGCAGGCTCGCGCCCGGCTGCACAATAAACATGTCCTGGTTACCGGCACGCCCGTACGTCCACAATTTCAACCCACGGCTCCGGAACCATGCCGGCTCGCTCTTGGGCTCGAACCCAATCGCCCGGTGGTGCTGGTGATGGGTGGCAGCCAGGGCGCGGCGGCGATAAACAAATTGGTTTTCGAGGCCTTGCCGGAACTGCGGCGCGCCGTCCCTGGCTTGCAATTTCTCCACCTGACCGGCCCTAACGACGAAACAAACGCCCGCGCGCAATACGCTACTCAGAAAGCGAAAGCGGTTGTGCATACGTTTCTGACCGAGATGGAGCTCGCGCTCGGCGCAGCCACCCTCGTGGTCAGTCGCGCGGGCGCTTCTTCCCTGGCGGAATTGGCGGCCATGCAAGTGCCGGCGATTCTCGTTCCTTATCCCACCGCCGCTGACAACCATCAGTTTTACAATGCTCACGCATTCGCTTCCGCCGGTGCGGCCGTGCGGATTGACCAGGCGGACGCGACGGGCGAGAACCTGGCCGCGCTCATCGTCAAACTTCTGCAGGACGCAGGCCAGCTGAAAAATAGCCTCGCTCAATGGCACGCCCCGAATGCTGCATCTCAAATTGCGGATGAAATCGTGAACCTAAGTAGCAGACACCGTGAGAAGTCTCTAATTGAAACCCAAAGTCAGAGACTCGTTGCCTCGTTTCCTGCAATCTAAATGAATTCACTGAGTTGGGAAAAAGCGGACGAACTGCTCAGGCAACTGGGCCCTCGTGCCCGCGTGTACATGGTGGGCATCGGCGGCTGCGGCATGAGCGGCCTCGGCCACTTGCTGCTCGATCTGGGGTGCCGCATTGCTGGGTCCGATCTAGCGGCTAACGAAAGCATTGAACAACTGAGGGGCCGCGGCGCCGACGTTCAGATCGGCCATAACCCGGAACGCCTATTGGCGTTCGAGCCGAACCTGCTCGTTTATTCGTCGGCAATTGCAAAGGACAACCTGGAAATGAAAGCGGCGCTGGAACGCGGCGTTCCCATCGTGCGACGCGCCATACTGCTCGCCGCTTTGCTGCATCGCAAAACCGGCATTTGCGTAGCCGGCATGCATGGGAAAACCACGACGACTTCCATGCTGGCCTATGCGCTCCGGGAATTGGGCGCTGACCCAAGTTTCGCTATTGGCGCGCACGTGCCCCAATTCGAACGTCATGCGCGTTTTGTCGCCGCCCATGACCCGCAGCATTCCAATCTGTTCGTCGCTGAAACCGACGAAAGCGACGGTACGCTGCGCCAATTCGCTCCGGACTACTCGATCCTTCTGAATGTGGACGAGGAACATTTGGACTATTTCACGGATTTGCAGGCGGTGTGCACCGAGTTCGAGCAGTTCGCGAAGCAGACTCGCAAGTTGATTGTTTATTGCTCAGACGAGGCGCCCCTGCGCGAATTTCTCTCCGACAAATATCGAGCCGTCTCGTATGGATTTGGAGCTGAGGCTGCCTATCGAATCAAGCGGCTGGAACATGGCAACGAGTTCGAAATCTGGTGCGACGACCAAAAACTCGGCACGTTCGAGATCTCGTTGCTCGGTGAAAAAAACGTCTCCAACGCCGCCGCGGTAATTACGTTGTTGCATCAACTCGGCTACCCCGCCCAGCAAATTGCGGGTGCCCTCTTCAGCTTTCGAGGTGCGGCCCGGCGTCAGCATGAGCTGTTTCGCGACGAGCGCTTTCGGATTTTTGATGATTATGGCCATCACCCGGCTGAAATCGAAGCCACCATCAAAGCGATGCACCAACTCGCGCCGCGCCGCTTGCTCGTGGCGTTTCAGCCGCATCGTTACACGCGCACGCGGCAACTTCTGAAACAATTCGCGTCCTGCTTCAAAGGCGCGGACGTGCTCTGGATCACCGACATCTATTCCGCCAACGAAGCCGAAATTCCCGGCGTCAGCGGCGACAAGCTTGTGAATGCTGTCCGGCAGGAAAGTCAACGCGTCGAGTATGCGCCAACACTTGAAAAACTGCGCACGGCCGTCCGTACCGTCATGCAACCTGGCGATGTCGTGCTCTTCCTTGGCGCTGGCGATATTACAGGCGTCGCTCATCAACTCGCCGCCGACCTGAAGCAACATCCCGTACGGATGCGCGAACAGATTTTTTCACGCATTACCCAACGGATTTCCGATACCACCATCCTCCGCAAGAATGAGCCGATGGCGAAACGAACCACCTTGCGCGTCGGGGGTCCGGCCGATTACTACGTCGAGCCTTCGTCTGAAGCGGACCTTGCTGCGATCCTCCGCTTCTGTGCCGAAGAAAAACTTCCCTTTCTCATTCTTGGACGCGGTTCGAATCTGCTCGTCAAAGACGGCGGGGTTCGCGGCGTGGTGATTTCGCTTTCACAACCACGTTTCAGCGAATTTCGCATCGACGGCGAACGCCTCATTTGCGGCGCGGGTGTGCGCTTGAAGACGGTTGCGGTCGAAGCCAAGCGCCACGGGCTCGCGGGCCTCGAATTTATCGAAGGCATTCCGGGCAGCGTCGGTGGCGCGTTGCGCATGAACGCGGGCGCGATGGGCTCCTGGTTCTTCGATGTGGTCGAATCGATCCGTTTCATGGACTATTTGGGCCAGATTTACGAACGCGGCGCGCAGGAAGTTCGGGTTGAATATCGCGGCTGCCCGCTGTTCAAGAATCATATCGCGCTCGGTGCCACACTCGTTGGCCAGGCCGCGCCGAAGGAAGCCGTGGCCCAACGCATGAACGGCTTCAGCCAAAAGCGTTGGAAGACGCAACCCGCCGCACCCAGCGCCGGTTGCATTTTTAAAAATACCAGCATCGCTCCTGCCGGGAAACTGATTGACGAGCTTGGCCTCAAAGGCACTCGAGTCGGCGGCGCCGTCGTTTCCGACATTCACGGCAATTTTATTATTAACGAAGGCAACGCCACGGCTACGGACGTGTTGAAGCTCATCGATCTGATCAAGCAACGCGCAAAGGCCGCGCGCGGGATTGACCTCGAGACCGAAGTCGAGATTATTGGCGAATGATGCTCAGCATCACGGTCATGCTCGGCGGACCATCGGCCGAGCGCGAAGTATCGCTGCGGTCCGGCGCGGCGGTCGCGAAGGCCCTTCGTTCGCTCGGCCACACTGTTCATGAACTCGATCCAAAAACCAACGATTGGCGTCTCCCGCCTGGTACCCAGGTGGTCTTTCTCGCGCTTCACGGTACCTATGGGGAAGATGGCACCGTCCAGCAGCGGCTCGAGGAACTTGGCGTGCCCTATACAGGCTGCGGACCCGACGCGAGCCGCATCGGTTTTGATAAGGTTCTCACCAAGCAGCGCTGTCTCGCGGCGAATGTTCCGACCGCAAAATTCATTGTGATCGACTCCCCTGGCGCACCATGGCCCCGCGGCTGGAATCCACCAGTCGTTCTGAAGCCGGTGTGCCAGGGCTCGAGCGTCGGTCTCGAATTCGTTGACCGAGTCGCCGACTGGCCCAAAGCGCTTGCCGAAGCTATGCGACACGATTCAAAAGTCCTCGTCGAAGAACGCATTCACGGGCGGGAAGTCACGGTCGGCATTTTGGGGGACAAAGTTCTTCCGTTGGTCGAAGTTCGGCCTAAGCAAGGCGTGCTCGATTACAAAAACAAATATACTCCCGGCGCCACCGAATATTTTTGTCCTGCGCCCCTGGACGAAGCCACGACCCGCAAAGCACAGGACGCCGGGCTAGGCGCTTTCCGCGCCATCGGCGGTCGCGATTACGCTCGCGTGGACGTCATGCTTCGACCGTCCGGCGATCCAGTCGTCCTGGAAGTGAACTCATTGCCAGGAATGACCGAAACCAGCCTTTTGCCCAAAGCCGCCGCCGCGGCCGGTTTCGATTACCCGACGCTCTGTCAGCGGATGGTCGAATTGGCGATGTCACGGTCGTAACTGTTACAGTAACAGTTACTGTAACAGTTGAATCGGCAAATTTCTTAGGCTTTATCGTTAGTGTAACATTGTAACAGTTATTTCGGAGTACCGGCGACGTATGTTCTTCAATCGCAAATCCAAAAACCGGCGTTTTGAGCGCAAACACGTGCTGCAGGTCAAGCTGCGGTCAAGCCAGCGCCGCCAGTTGCGGTTGCGGCGTGTCGCGATGGTGCTGCTGGTTCCGGGGTTTATGGCATTTGGCGCTTTTGCAGCGTGGAAGGGCGGCGATGCCCTTTTATCACGCCTGGTGTACGAAAACCCCGCCTTTGCCATTCACGCAATCGACGCGCAAAGTGACGGTGTGCTCTCGCTCGAGCAGATTCGCCGATGGGCAGGCGTGAAGCTCGATGACAATTTACTCGCGTTGGACCTTGCGCGTGTCCGGCGTGACCTTGAAGCAATTCCGAATATCAAATCCGCGGCCATTGAGCGCGTGCTGCCACATACCGTCCGGATTCGCATCAGCGAACGCGAACCCATCGCGCAATTTCTCTTTCCGCAACCCAGGTCCACGAACCTATGGGACCGCGGCGTCTATCTGCTCGCGGCGGACGGCATGGTGATGCTGCCTCTGGAGCCCTACCAAAAGGCCGTCCCTAACGCTGCGCCGGAAGCGTTGCCGTCGTTGATTGGCGTGCCGCGCGACAGTTTGCGGCCCGGCCGCTGCGTCGAGTCCGCGCAGATTCGCGCCGCCCTCAGCCTTATCGAGGCGTTTACGCGCTCTCCCATGGCAGGCCTGGTTGATTTGAAGCATATCGACCTGAGCGCCCCAAATATGCTGAACCTCGCCACCGCGCAGCACAGCGATGTGCTGTTCGGCTTCGGCGACCTGGACGCACAATTACGCCGCTGGCGCGCGGTCCACGAATACGGTCAGCGTGCCGGCAAATACGTGGCGTGGATCGATCTTTCCGTCGCCAATAACGTCCCGGCTCGATGGCTCGATCCCACGGCGCCCGCCCCGC